>JBFJZQ010000017.1:0-18895 GCA_041622015.1 Oleiphilaceae bacterium | reverse complement strand
GGCGCGACCCAGCTTGCGACAATCATGATGATTAATGCCCAAAAATAGATTTTTAATAAAACATCTAAAACCATTACAACAGAAAGCGCAGTTAAAAAAACCGGATTTGCAACGCCACCACTTAAGACCAGCATTTTAAGCGTAATAACAAGCCCTTGAAAAAGAATCGCTAACACTATTGATGCTGTATCAACGCCACCAATACTTGGAATAATACGTCTTAAGGGAATTAATAACGGGTTTGTAGCTTTAACAACAAATTGGGAGATAGGGTTATAAAAGTCAGCTCGAGAAATCTGCAGTATAAAGCGCAGCAAAATGATCATCAGATACAAAGAAGACAGTGTATCCAAGACTAGTGTGAAAATTTCTGAAAACATAGTTAACCATCCATCATTTGTACGAAATTATAGTCTTTCAGCAACCAGACAAATAAATTGTGTGGTCTAACTTGAATCAATAAGAGGGATGATAAGTCTTTTATATGAAATTACCAGAGCTGTGTTTAATCCGTTTTATAATTCTAATCCGCAATATGCTTTGATAAGTAATCAACCACTTTTTCTTCTGTAATAGGCTTCGGGATAAAACTTAAGCCTTGCGCTTGTGCTTTGTCTTTTACCCGTTCTTGAAAGTTTGCCGTGAGAAGGGCTATTTTTGCATCTGGACACAAGTCCTGAAGCTCAGGAGAAATAGTTAAGCCATCTCGACCTGGCATATTCATGTCAAGGGAGATGAAATCAAATTTCGTGTACTGACAAAGCTTTAAAGCAGATTCACCGTTTTCGGCTTCTGCAACTTCCCACTCAGGATAATTAGCTTTTATGATTGCTTTTAACATGAGCCTAGAAATGCGGCTATCGTCAACTAATAGAATTTTTTTATCCTTTCCCATATTTCACGTCCTTAAAGGAATTTTTGTGAGCTGCAAAACTAAATGCCATACAAAAAACTATAGACCAGATTTTAATTCTTAATCAAACTTCTTTACCCTCACACGGTGTTATTTTCTCCAAGTTAGGCCTTATATAGTTTGTTTTGTATGCTGTGCATCAAACAATTCATAAATTATTGGCTAAATTTGATGGTTTCTGCTAATTTTTCCTGCTTAGCTTGATTATATTGAGGACTTCCTTTTTTTAGGTACTTCAATTTAGAAAAATAACATAGCTAAAGAGGTATCTCGCTGTCCCGGCTTGGCAACGAGTAGCAATCAGTACCAAACATGAGATGAAACATATGCCGGCTAACCAAGCAAAACCTAAAAATACAACCTTCACGCCCTATGTAGAAAAAAAAGGCGAGGAGTATATGAACTCCGCTCAACTTGACCACTTTCGGGCAATTCTATTTGCTTGGAAGAAAGAGTTAATGGAAGAAGTTGATCGAACAGTTCATCACATGAAAGAAGATGCATCTAATTATGCAGACCCTAGTGATCGTGCAACACAAGAAGAAGAATTCAGCCTAGAACTACGTACTCGAGATCGCGAACGCAAACTGATCAAGAAAATTGATAAAACACTTGATCGAATCGAAGATGATGACTACGGCTTTTGTGATTCATGTGGTGTTGAAATCGGTGTGCGTCGACTTGAAGCAAGACCTACAGCGACATTATGTATTGACTGTAAAACACTTGCCGAAATTAAAGAACGTCAAACCGGCATTTAATAGCTTGAAGCTTAAAAAGGTTGTTTATCAATTGGCGACCTTTTTAAAGTAACAGTCTGTTTTATCATGCCTAGCTATCGCGGTCGTTTTGCACCCTCACCAACCGGGCCTCTTCACTTGGGCTCTCTGTTTGCGGCGGTAATAAGTTATTTAGACGCGCAGGTTCACAATGGCGAGTGGCTCATTCGAATAGAAGACCTTGATCCACTACGTGAACAGAAAAATGCATCTGAGAATATTATTGAGTCCTTATCGCGCCATGGCTTGTTATCAAATTCAGCCATTATTTATCAATCTTCACGAAGTCAATATTATCAAAAAACGCTAGAGCGTCTTCAAAAGTCACAGCATGCATATGCTTGCCCTTGCAGCCGAAAATACTTACATGAACATCACGGTGTACACAGTTCAGCGTGCATCAAACAATCACTCGACTCCTCGTCCTGCGCATACAAATTTAGAACAAACCAAACAACAGAATCTCAGAATATTTTCGTTTGGAAAGATAAATTGCAAGGAGCACAAAAGCGCACGCTGACAGAAGACTTTGTGCTTAAGCGTAAAGAGGGATTCTATGCTTATCAATTAGCTGTTGTTTGTGATGATATCGAACAAAATATTAGCCATGTTGTTCGCGGATTTGACTTACTTGAATCCACTCCTATGCAACTTGCGCTCTATAGAGCACTCAATACAGCGCCACCAGAGTTTGCCCACTTTCCGGTTATCAGCTTTCAAAATGGGCAGAAATTAAGTAAGCAAAATAAAGCACCCGCTATTAATAATAATATAGCGCTTGAAAACCTATTGACGGTCTTTTCACTGTTGGGCCTACAACTAAAATCTAAACCTGATAATTGTAAGAATGCCTTGAACGAGGCAGTAGAAACATGGAACCCAGAGCTTTTATACGGAAAAAGTGAACTCATACAAGATAGTCTTCGTTGAATGCTTCAGAACAACCCCATTAATGCGTTATCATCTACACACTGAATTAACTTGAGCTTGGGCTATGCGCCGAATTTTAATTATTGAAGAAGAAATTGATCACCGCAGCAACCTTCAAAATACTCTTGAAGAACATCATTTTCATGTTGATGTTGCTTCAACTGTAAATGTTGCCACTGAAAACTATGCCTTAGCATCGTTTGATCTCATTGTTATTGATTTAAGCAAACCTTCTCATACTGCCAGTGAAATCATTGCGCTTGCAAAGGGTGTCCCTGTTTTAATAACAACCAATTTTGCAAGCTTGCGTTCTGCTGTTGAAGCCATGAAAATTGGCGCTGTCGATTATTTGGCCAAACCTTTTGACCATGTTGATTTCATCGAAATTGTTCAGGGTATTCTTGGAAAAAGCATAAACACCCCCGTCGATATTATTTCTGTCGGCAGCCAAACGGCTGAGGAAAAGATCGGCAGACTCATTTTTGGCCAATGCCAAGCGATGAAGCGTGTTTTTAGGTTAATGGAGAAAGTTGCACCCACTGAAGCAACCGTATTAATACAGGGTGAAACCGGCAGTGGTAAAGAACTCGCAGCAAGAGCCATTCATACGCTTAGCCATCGGAATGATGAAGAGTATGTCTGCATCAACTGTGCAGCCATTCCAGAATCACTTATTGAATCAGAACTCTTTGGTCACGAAAAAGGCGCCTTCACAGGCGCCGTTGGTGCCAGAAGCGGTCTTATAGAAGCTGCCGATGGCGGCACTCTTTTTCTTGATGAAATAGGCGAGCTTCCTCTTGAAGCGCAAGCGCGTCTATTGCGCGTATTACAAGAAGGTGAAATTAGACGTGTTGGTTCGACAATATCTAAACAAGTCAACGTCCGACTCATTGCCGCGACTCATCGCAACCTAAAAGCCCTAGCCCGGACTGGCCATTTTCGAGAAGATTTATATTACCGCTTAAATGTTGTTCAATTAAAACTGCCGCCGTTGCGCGATCGTGGCGATGATATTTTGGGTCTAGCAAACACTCTTCTCGCCAAAGCGTGTAAAAAATTAGGCCAAGAAGATATCAAATTTAGCCCTGACGCGATGAAAGCCATCAGAGATTATCATTGGCCAGGCAACGTGCGTGAACTTGAAAATGCTATCGAACGCGGCACCATTCTTTGTGATAATAAAATGATTACGTCTGATCTGCTTGATATTGAGTCAGAAGTAGATGACATAAACATACCACAAGGCCTGATTACACCCTCACAAAGCCATATGGCTTTCACAAAACAAACAAATAAGAACTTATCTATTGAAGATTACTTTCAACAGTTTGTGATCGAAAATCAAGATCATATGAATGAAACTGAGCTTGCCAAACGCTTAGGTATAAGCCGAAAAAATCTATGGGAAAGAAGGCAGAGACTTGGTATACCTCGCAAAAAATCAAACCAAGATTCATAGCTTTCTTTGCACTATACCTTTCTATTTCTCTTGTTAGTTTTCACAAAAATTTACAGATATTAATATATCATCACATTTGTTACCCCGCGTTACCATTGGAAACACAGCATAGTTAAAGGGTGAGTCTTATAAGCCCACCCTCTACGCCCCCCTAAGCCTAAAGGACTACACTAAATATATAACCTATTGTTTTATATGTTTATTTTTTTTCTGGCACAGCTAATGCTATAACATAGATATAATAAGAAGAATAACCAATAGTAATGTCAAAAATAAAAATAAAAATAGAAGTTTGTTACTGTTGTTGAAACCGCGAAAAATAAAAATAAAAAATGCGGGGTAAATAGGTTTATTTGAATGCCTAGCTTTTTAGCGGATAATCAAGTAAATCAGATTGTAATTTATAAGGTAAAAAGAACAGCTAAAGCTGCACAACTTATAAATTAAAGAATCTGTTTTACCACTACCGCTCTAAGTATTCGAATTATTCTATTTGCACGCAAAAGTGTAAGCTTTTGCTCTAAAGTACAGACATGGACAGGTAATAATAAAAAAAATTTATGAGTCTGCTATTTTCAGCATAGAAAGATCAATCACGGAGAGCGATTGGTCTTTTTATGCTAAGTCATTATTTCCCCCCAACACTTCCCTTCGATATACAATAATTTCAAACTGCACGCTATTCTATTCAATTACGGATAATAACAAGGTAAACTTTCTCTTTTCGTCAACATAAGACTTCTCATGTCCGATACCTCCTTGCATATAATTTCACGTGATCATCATCCAGTCTCTAGACGCTTAATGAGTCCTTCTGCGTTGAAAGTCATGCAACGATTACATGATCATGGCTTTCACGCTTATTTAGTTGGCGGTGGTGTACGCGATATCCTGTTAAACCAACAACCTAAAGACTTTGATATCTCGACCAATGCTCACCCAGAGCAAGTTCATGCGCTTTTCAAAAACTCGCGGCTAATTGGTCGGCGCTTTAAACTTGTGCATATTTTGTATGGTCGGGAAACAATTGAAGTCGCCACATTTCGTGGCCAAGCTGAAGCTCATGAAGAAAAGCAGTCTGAACATGGCATGCTCTTACGCGACAATGTATACGGCACCATAGAAGAAGATGCTATCAGAAGAGACTTTACCATTAACGCGCTTTACTACAGCCCTAAAGACTTTAATATTTATGACTTTGTAAATAGTCTTGATGATATTGAACACAAACTTATTCGTATGATCGGTGACCCTGAAACCCGTTACCGAGAAGATCCTGTAAGAATGTTACGAGCCTTGAGATTTGCGGCTAAACTTAATTTCAATATAGAAGACAACACTAAAAATCCTATCTATGAATTGGCGCCACTGTTAGGCAATATTTCACCCGCGCGACTTTTTGATGAAGTTTTAAAATTATTTTTATCGGGAAGTGCCGTTAGCCTTTTCAAAGCCTTAAGACACTTTTATCTTTTTGAAACCTTATTTCCTTTTGTTCATGACACGCTAAAGCGACACCCAAAACGTGACTTTTACATTAAGATGATTGAACAAGGATTGCATAATACCGATGAACGTATTCTTGCAGACAAGCCCGTCACGCCGGCATTTCTTTATGCAACACTATTATGGCCAGAAGTAGATCGTTTATGGTGCCAATTAAAAGACAAAGGTGTCTCGGATTTTCCTGCTCTTCAACAAGCATCCCAACAGACTATAAGTGCCCAGATAAAACATATCTCTATTCCTAAACGCTTTACCCTTATGATGAAAGAAATATGGGAATATCAAATTAGGCTAAGACGTATTCAAGGTAAAAAGCCTTTTCAGTTGATAGAAGAACCACGTTTCAGAGCGGCATATGACTTTTTGATCCTAAGGGAAGCAGCAGGTGAAAACTGTCAGGGTTTAGGCAAATGGTGGACAGAATTTCAAGTTAAAAATCCTGCCCCGGTGCATCGCAAAGTCAGTCGAAAGCCGACCGATAGCATTAAAGAAAATCCAGAAAAACCTGCTTTCACAAAACGTAGGCGCAGACCAAAACGAGTTTGATCTATGTTAAAAAATGCATTAATTGGCTTGGGGAGCAATTTAAATAACCCTGTTCAGCAAGTTCAACTCGCGATTAGAACACTTTCTTTACATAAAGATATTGAGCTAATAAAAGCCTCTTCTTTGTATGAAAGTTTGCCACAAGGCCCGCAAGATCAAGACCGTTTCATCAATGCAGTGGTTTTACTTCAAACTCACCTTGAACCAAAAAAGCTGCTACTTTTATTACAAGATATAGAGAGCAATCAGGGTAAAGTCAAACTAAGGCATTGGGGTGAGCGCTCTATTGATCTGGATATATTATTTATAGATCAACTTACCATCGAGCAAGAGGACCCAGACCTGAGTGTTCCTCACCCGTATGCTTTAAGTCGTGATTTTGTTTTAGTACCGGCTTTAGAAATCGCACCCGACTGGCAATTACCAGATCTTTCATTATTGAAAGATCATTTATCATCTTGTATTAAGCATGATATAAAGAAGTTCTCCAGTATCACAGAATCTGCTTAACATTCGCTTGAGTCAGTTTGAACAACTCGTTACTCTTTGTTGTATATAACTGTTATATCTAATGACACCTTGCTTTACAACAATGTGTATTACTGAGGAACCCGTTATGCCCGTTACTACGCTAAGCCTTAAAACTTTAAAAGAGCAGAACAAGAAATTTTCCTGCCTTACCGCATACGATGCTACATTTGCCAAACATGCTTCCGATGCAGGTATTGATGTTTTATTGGTGGGTGATTCATTAGGAATGGTTTTACAAGGTCGCAGCAGCACGCTTCCAGTGACTATAGAAGACATGGTTTATCATACTGCTTGTGTAAGCCGTGGCTGTGAACACCCCTTAATCATGGCAGATATGCCCTTCAACTCAATAAATACGCTGGAAGATACCCTAAAAAATGCAGGTAAGCTCATGCAAGCGGGGGCTCACTTGGTCAAGCTTGAAGGTGATTCATGGCTTGCTCCTTATATCAAGGCTTTAAGTCAACGGGGTATCCCTGTTTGTGCTCACCTTGGATTGACACCCCAGTCAGTCAATAAACTGGGAGGCTATAAAGTTCAAGGCAAAGAAGCGTCTGCTGCCTCTCATATGGTCTCAACTGCGAAAGCCTTAGTCGAAGCCGGCGCAGATATAATTTTACTCGAATGCGTTCCAACGTCATTGGCAAAACAAATTACCAAAGAAATAACTGTGCCTGTTATCGGTATAGGTGCGGGGAATGTTACGGATGGCCAGGTTTTAGTCATGCATGATATGTTAGGTCTAAACACCGGCCATCAACCTAAGTTTGTAAAAAACTTTATGGAAGAAACACGGTCTATTCAAGATGCCTTCAAACTTTACGATCAATCAGTAAAATCGGGTGAGTTTCCCTCTTCTGAATACAGTTTTTCAGGATAAATAAATTCATATAACTAGAGACCCTTGCATGCAAACTGTTCACACTATTTCTGAGTTAAGAGCTTTTGTAAATATCAATCGAATGGATGGAAAAACTATTGGCTTTGTTCCGACGATGGGTAACCTTCATGAAGGCCACTTAAGTTTAATCACTGAAGCTAAGGCTCGTGCTGACATTGTTATTTGCAGTATTTTTGTTAATCCAATGCAATTTGGTGCCAATGAAGACCTCGATTCTTATCCTCGTACCCTAGAGGCAGATTCTATTGCGCTAGTATCAAGAGACTGTGACTTACTCTTTGCGCCCAATGCACATGAAATTTATCCCAATGGATTAGAAGAACAAACCCGAGTTGATGTTCCTCAACTCGGTGATTATCACTGTGGCGCAAGTCGCCCAGGACACTTTGTGGGAGTTGCGACGGTGGTCGCTAAATTATTCAATATGGTGCAGGCTGATATTGCGATATTTGGTGAAAAAGATTTTCAGCAATTAGCGATCATTCGAAAGATGGCAAGCGATCTGTGTTTGCCCATTGAAGTTATTGGTATACCGACTTCTCGTGAAGAATCTGGGCTTGCTCGCAGTTCACGCAATGGCTACTTAAGCCCGGCTGAAAAATCTACAGCAGCGACACTTTACAAACTCTTAACTGCTACTCATCATGCCATAAAACAGGGAGAGAGAGATTTCCCAAAACTCTGTAAGCAAGCAAATGAGCAACTAAAAAAGGCCGGCTTTAAACCTGATTATTTCAATATAGCTGATCCCGATACCTTGGCACCCTCAAATGAAAATGATAAGAGTTTTGTCATATTGGTTGCTGCTTATCTCGGCAAAACACGGTTGATTGACAATATCACGCTCTCATTATAGAGCTGGTAAGTGACTTAAATGATCTTAAATACAGAAACCAAAAGGACTTAAAGGATGCTGACTTCATTACCCACTCATCAGGCACTTCTGCATCACTTTGCCGTATGTAAAGACATCCATATGCGGGACCTGTTCAATGAGGGCAGCAATCGTTTTGCGGATTATTCGTTACAAGCACCTCATGTCTTTATTGATTTTTCAAAAAACAGAATTACTGATTCAACATTAAACCTGCTTTTCAAGCTAGCTGAAGAAGCTCAACTAAATGAGCAAATCCGCTGCTTGTTTACAGGTGCAGATTATAATCAGGAAGCGCTGAATAACACAGAACAGCGCCAAGCACTGCATACTCTTCTGCGCCAACCCTACGAGAATAAAGAAACTGATTTAATTGTCGGCTCTGAAAATTTAAGCGATGCTATTCGCCAGTGCCATCAAAAAATGCAGGACTTTCTTAACAAAGTTCATGATAAGAAATATATAGGCGCAAAGGGTAAACCGATTGATACACTTGTCAGCATTGGTATTGGTGGTTCTTTTTTAGGGCCTAAAATGGTGACAGATGCTCTAGCAGCTTATGCGATTGAGGGGTTCAAATGTCATTACGTGGCGAATATAGATAGTACCGATCTACACGACACACTATCAAAAATTGACCCTGACTCGACTTTATTCTTAATTCAGTCTAAGTCGTTCACTACTTTAGAAACCCTCGAAAACGCCAATGCCGTTAAAGCACATCTTAAAAGTATCGGCTATTCAGATTCTGATATTGCGCAACACTTGGCAGCGGTTACGAGTAAAAAACAGGTCGCGCTTGACCTTGGTATCTCCTCGGATCGTATCTTCCCCATGTGGGATTGGGTAGGGGGACGTTATTCGCTTTGGTCTGCTATTGGCTTACCCATTGCTTTTCTTATTGGTATGGATAATTTCAAGGCACTGCTAGCGGGTGCCCATGAAATGGATCAACACTTTTTAAATACGCCATTTTCCCAGAATGCCCCGGTTATCCTTGGCATGATAGGAATCTGGTATCAAAATTATTTCCAAACAACCAGCCATGCTGTTTTGCCTTATGAGCAATACTTAAAAACTTTTCCCGATCACCTTCAACAACTCGATATGGAAAGTAATGGCAAACATGTGTCTAGAAGCGGAGAAGTACTTACTTACAATACAGGCTCCATAATTTGGGGTGGAATTGGCTGTAATGGTCAACATGCTTATCATCAGCTACTGCATCAAGGCACGCATTTATTACCCGCAGACTTTATTACCTGCTTGACCACACATCATCCCATCGCTGAGCATCATAAACATTTATTCAGTAACTGCCTTAGCCAATCAAAGGCTTTAATGTCAGGAAAAACTCAAGAAGAAGCTCTGGATGAATTAATCAAACAAGGAATGAATCAACCTGAAGCGCAAATTTTAGCGCCCCATAAAGAAAATAAAGGTAATCAACCCAGCAATACTCTTATTTTGGAAAAGCTCACGCCTGAATCTTTAGGCGCATTAACGGCATTATATGAACATAAGACATTTGTCCAAAGTGCTATATGGGGGATTAATCCTTTTGATCAATGGGGCGTTGAATTAGGCAAAGGCTTAGGGAAAGATATCTATCAATCTATGACCAATGATAACAAAGCCAAGCACTTGGATTCATCGACATTGGGATTACTTAGTCTGTATAAGAGTTAGGGATGTACGATACCAGCAGGCCATTCAAATTCAACTTGCCAGAGTTTTTGTTTGCTTAGAATATTGCTTTTACGCTCAAACCATAACTGGGCATAACTTAGATTAGACTTCACTTCAATTGTATTAGCCGCCAAGTCCGCCATGGGTAATAATACGAAAGCATTAAAAAAAAGTTCTGGCCTAGGTAATTCAATACCGTCATACACTCCGCATAAGTCATCAAAGGTGAGAATATCTATATCCAAGGTTCGAGAAGAAAATCGTTCCCCCCCTCTTTCTCTGCCATTTTCATCTTCTATGGTTTTTAAGCTTGTAGTGAGTTCTTTGAGGTTCAGTCCGGTCTCGATTTTTACAGTTAGGTTATAAAAATATTCTCCCTTGAAGCCAACGGGCTCCGATTCATAAACGGGTGAACATTCAACACGACCAAACGTTTCTTGAAGCTGCTCTAAACAACGTTGAATATTTCTATTACGATCAATATTTGAGCCTAGGCTTAAAAATACATGATGCTTTTTCACTTAAGCCAGTTCCTCATGACTATCTTCACGCTCACGAAAAACCCTTACTCCAACACTCTTTGTTTTAGCAACCGCTTCAGGTTTGAAAATACTCAATTTAATTGCCGATACAGCAAAGCTTTTAAACAAATGGCTACAAATACACTCAGCCAAAAATTCTAATAGTTGATAATGCTTTTGGGCTACCAGCATTTCTATTTCGTCACACACTTGGGCGTAGTTTACGGCATCGCTTATATCATCTGAAATGCTCGCTTTTGAGAAGTCACATGAAAGCTCAAGATTGAAAACTAAACGCTGCTTAATTTTTTTCTCCCAATCGAAAACTCCGATAGAAGCATCTAGCTCTAAGGCATCAATGAGAACCGTATCCGTCATTCTACAATGCATAATCAGTCTACTTATTTCAAAGGCGCCAAGGTATCCATCGGCCACCTAGGTTTTACAGTAAATGCTTCTTCACTCGTTTGCCCTGCTTTTAAACGCTGCGTTCCGGCATACGCTATCATGGCACCATTATCGGTACAAAATTCTGGACGCGCGTAAAACACCGTCGCTTTCATACCTTGCAATGTATTTTCAAGGGTTTCACGTAAGTGAGTATTCGCACTTACACCACCAGCAATAACTAAGGTTTTTAAACCTGTTTGCTCAAGTGCTCGTTTACATTTTATGCGTAAGGTATCTACAACGGCTTCTTCAAACGCCAACGAAACCTGAGCCTTATCCTTTTCTGAGAGATCTTCAGCCCCTTTCTTGACACTATGTATCGTGTTCAAGGTGAAGGTCTTTAAACCACTAAAGCTAAAATCTAGCCCTGGTCTATCAGTCATGGGACGCGGAAAGCGATAAGGTGTCCCCTCATATTGCTCTCTCGCTAACTGGGCAAGTTTTGCGACTCTGGGGCCGCCAGGGTAATCTAGACCCATCATTTTTGCTGCCTTATCAAATGCTTCACCTGCGGCATCATCAACAGACTCACCCAAAATCTCATACTGGCCAATCCCATCAACTTTGACTAATTGCGTATGACCGCCTGAAACAAGTAAACCGACAAATGGAAATTCAGGAGGTGACTCTTCTAGCATTGGCGCAAGTAGATGCCCTTCCATGTGGTGCACGCCAATAATCGGTATAGCCAATGCTAGCGCCAAAGCATTGGCTATAGCTGCACCGACCATTAACGCTCCGACTAATCCAGGCCCTGCCGTATACGCAATAGCAGTAATATCCTTACGCGTTAATTTTGCTTCGTGTAAAATTTCTTCAATTAAAGGAATAGTTTTTCTAACATGGTCTCTTGAAGCAAGTTCAGGCACCACGCCACCATAATCTGCATGCATTTTCACTTGGGAATATAAGCGATGTGCTAATAAGCCTTTTTCAGAATGATAAAGTGCTACACCGGTTTCATCACAAGATGTTTCGATGCCCAGTACTAGAATACTGTTTTCATGTTTAGCCAATGGAACAACCCTTACTTAATCTGTAAATCAAAACCTTGTCTTGTTAATAACTCTTTTTCCAGTTCCAGGTTCGCTTCATTTAAAGGATTTTCCTTTAGCCAGCCTTCTCCCATATCAATTTCTAGGGATTTATCCTCAGCCTTCAAGGAAAATCTTGTCTCAGAAGACTTACGTGCCACGGTCAAGGCATTCGCTAACCTGAAAATCACACACAATTTTTTTAACAAATTTTGTTCCGCTTCAGTTAAAGCCACGAAGGGCTCATCTGAAAACTTACGACGATGTGAACGGACAATAATAGAAAGGTATAATTGTGATAAACGAGTAAAACCGGGTAGCTCTGAGTAATAAACGAGATAGGCTCCATGACGATGATATTGTGCATGCGCAATCGACAAACCTACTTCAAAAATTCTGCTCGCCCAACGCAGTAAATTTTCATTTCTAGGACTTCTGATACACCAGTCATCGGCTATCAAGTTATAGGCATAAAGAGCTGTTTCTTCGACTTGTTGCGCATGGACTTTATCAATATCGTAGCGCAGTTGCATTGATTGAATGGTTCTCTCACGCACATCTTCGTGCCGTATCCGCCCAATTAAATCGTAAAGTAAACCTTCCCTGAGTGCGCCAGTAGTGAAGTTCATCTTATTAATAGATAAAACTTCAAAACAAGCAATCAATATTGATAAGCCCGCGGGAAAAATGTTCGCCCTATCCTTTTTGACGCCAACCTCTTCAAGGAAGTTAGTATGCCCTAACTTTATCATCTTTTGACGCAATTTATATAAATCTGACAATTCAATCGTTTCATGTGCATAGCCAAGATGTACCAAACTAATAAGAATAGCTTTTACCGAGCCTGAAGCACCTACACAGTTTTGCCAACCTAACTGTGAATAGTTTTTACTAATCCCTAAAAGCTCTCTTGAAGCATGTTTGATTGCTTTCGAGAAATTCTTTTCTGTTAGCTGACCATCGTGGAAATACTTTTCCCTGAATGATACGCACCCCATATGCAAACTTTCTAGCGCTTTGGTTTCGAAGCGTTCACCGATAATTAATTCGGTACTACCCCCGCCGATATCAATAACTAAGCGGTTGCCATAGTCATCGGATAAGGTGTGTGCCACCCCTAAGTAGATTAATCGAGCTTCTTCACGACCCGATATAATTTCGATGGGATACCCCATTATGGATTCGGCCTGCCTAAGGAATTCTTTCTTTTGTTTTGCCGCTCGCAAGGCATTCGTACCAACAATTTGCACGGCTGAAGAATCAAGGCCTTTTAATCTTTGCGCGAATCGGCTTAAGCATTCAAAGGCACGGGTTTTGGATTCTTCTGTAAATTCACCAACTTCATTTAAACCTGCGGCTAACTGAACTTTCTCACCTAACTTATCAATAACCCGTAATTCACCATGAGATATTTTTGCCACCACCATGTGAAAACTATTTGACCCCATATCTACGGCTGCAATGTATTCGGGGGCATCGTTTGATGTATTTTTAATGTTTGTTTCGCTCAGCACGTCCTTGAAATCCTCTGATTAGGCTATATATTACAATTTACCTTTATACATTTCTTGATCAGTCTGTTTTTTTACTTATGAATTCGGTATTGTAGCGCATCGTTACCCAACAGGCTTCTCAAACTTTACGTGGAATTAAATCATGAGCGATAACATTATTAATGTAACTGATGCCAGCTTCGAAGCAGAAGTACTCAATTCAGACATCCCTGTATTAGTAGATTACTGGGCTGAATGGTGTGGCCCTTGTAAAATGATTGCACCCGTCCTAGAAGAAATTGCTGATGATTATGCCGGCAAGATTAAAATATGTAAGTTAAATATTGACGAAAATGAAGAAACACCCCCTAAGTTCAATATTCGCGGCATTCCTACCTTGATGCTTTTCAAGAACGGTAACGTTGATGCGACTAAAGTTGGTGCTTTATCTAAGTCACAATTAACGGCATTCGTTGATAGTAATCTGTAATCATACTTGTTCCGGCTTAGCGTGTTTAATCAAACTAAGCCGGAAACATCTGTACTTTCAAACTTAAGTTCTAACGATATTTTATGTCTACTCCACTTATTATAGACGGTGGAATTTTAGCCGGTGGTCTTGCCAGCAGAATGCAAGGTAAAGACAAAGGCCTGCAACTCTTCAAAAACAAACCCATGGCAGCCTGGATACATCACACCATTTCTCCTTATGTAAGAAAAGTGATTATCAATTGCAACCGGAATCAATCTGACTATTTGAAAATAAGTTCCAATGTTACTCAGGATACCATTTCTGGGTTTCCCGGCCCCTTGGCAGGTATTGTCAGCATTATGGAAGCAAGCGATGCAGATTATTTTTTAATCAGCCCTTGTGACACTCCTCTTCTGACGCAAGACTTCGCTATTAAAATGCTTAACTGTTTAAAATCAAAGCTCTCAGAAAACACTAAAACGCCTTTACTACTCGCTGTTTTAGTCGGAGCAAAGCAACAACCTCTGCATATGTGCATCTCTAAAGAGTATAAGAAGTCTTTAGAATACTATCTTCAACAGGGCGAACATCGAGTCATGAAATGGATGATGCAAAACCATGCTATCTGGTTAGATTTCTCTGACCAAGCTGAAAACTTCAAAAACTTCAACACCCTGGAAGAGGTGAATACTTACTAACTTTTCCATTACTACTGTTGTAAAATACTAGTGTTGAAGGATTTGGCTTAAGAATAATTGTAAGCGGTCTGTTTCTGGTGAATCGAAAAATTCATGTGGCGTATTCTGTTCGACAATTTCTCCGCCATCCATAAAGATTACCCGGTCAGCGACCTTTTTCGCAAAACCCATTTCATGCGTCACACACAACATAGTCATACCCTCTCCGGCTAATTCAACCATGACATCCAATACTTCTTTGATCATTTCAGGGTCTAAGGCAGATGTCGGCTCATCAAATAACATTATTTCTGGAGACATACATAATGATCGTGCAATGGCCACTCGCTGTTGCTGACCGCCTGATAATTGCCCGGGATATTTATTCGCTTGATCAGGGATTTTAACCCGCTCTAAATATTCCATCGCAATTGCTTCAGCCTCAGCTTTAGGCTTTTTCTGAACCCATATCGGCCCGAGCGTTAAGTTTTCCAAAATAGTAAGATGCGGAAATAAGTTAAAGTGTTGAAACACCATACCCACTTCGCGTCGAATCGCTTCAATATTTTTTACATTTTCGATCATCTCAACGCCATTCACAATAAGTGAACCCCGCTGAAATTCTTCTAATCGATTGATGCAACGAATCATAGTCGATTTTCCTGAACCTGATGGCCCACAAATCACAATTTTTTCACCTTTTTTAACGGTCAGATTTATATCTTTCAGTACATGGAAATTACCATACCATTTATTGATGTCTTTGATGATAATGATGTCTTTATCATTATTCTGATCAGTATTTTGCTCAATTATACTCATGATAAATTCCTAGTTCTGATGACTGGTATCTAGTTTCTTTTCAATTGAAGTCGCTAACAACGACATACTGAAGCAGCTAACCCAAAAAGTGAAACCCACAAATAAATACCCTTCTATGGCGTGGCCACCCAACCAGTTTGAATTACTTAAGGCTGACATAATAACCTGCAGCATTTCGGGAACTGCGATCACCAATAGAAATACGGTATTTTTAAATACCATGATAAACGTTGCCAAAATATTGGGCATAGATACCTTAATGACTTGAGGGAAGATAATAAGTAAGGTTTTTTGCCAGTAGCCTAAACCGATAGAGTCTGCCGCTTCATATTGACCTTTAGGTATCGCTTGAAACCCGCTTCTAAATACCTCAGCCATATAAGCTGCCATAAACAGTACTAAAATAATCCAGACACGAAGCAATTTATCCACACTCATATCTGCAGGAAAAAATAAAGGCAGCATCACTGAACCCATAAAGAACAAGGCTAATATCGGTGTGCCTCGAAAGAACTCTATACAGGTCACACTGACTGAGCGCGCAAAAGGCATAGGCGACTGACGACCTAAAGCCCATAAAAAACCTAAAGGAAATGCAATAATGATACTTGCAGCAGCTATTAATACATTAAGCGTAAAACCACCCCATAAGTCTGTACTTACTGGCTCCAAGCCTAAATAACTGCCTTCTAAAAACAGTAAACAAATAAACGGCAAAGTTAAATAAGCTGGGATAGAAACTTTATTTCGTAAATGTACTGGAAGAATAAAAGAACAAGTAATCACAAAAGCTAATAACACCAAAGACAGATTGACTCGCCAGATCTCAGATACAGGATAACTTCCATAAAATATTTGTTGTGACCAGGCACTTATAAACACCCAACAGGCACCGTCTTTCACACAGTCATCTTGAGTTGTACCAACCCAATTTGCTGAGAAGAATAGCCAATCAAATACATCTGGAATCACTGCTATAAGGGCAGTGCTAATCAACAGTGTTGTGAGGGTATTAAAAAATGAAGAAAACAAATTAGTCTTCAGCCAAGCAATTGGCCCCGCTGTGGTAATAGGAGCCGGCTTGTCTGGAAGAGGCTTAAACTGTCTGGTTTCCATCTACGTCTCCTTAGCGAGAATTTAGCTGAGTTCGTTTGTTGAAATGGTTCATAACAAATGAAATAACCATATTGATTAAAAAGTAAATTGCTAAGGTCATAAACATAATTTCGACCGCTTGCCCCACCTGATTTAAAGCTGAACCTGCAAACACAGTGAATAATTCAGGGTAACCAATTGCGGTTGCAACCGTGGTATTTTTTACCAGGCTCTGATATTCACTATTGAGCATGGGAGTAATAACGCGCATAGACTGAGGCACGATGATCAGCGACATGATCTTACTTTCTTTAAGCCCTAAGCTTCTTGCAGCTTCTGTTTGGCCATTAGGTACCGATTGAATACCTGCTCGAACAGCTTCAGCAATAAATGCACCGGTATAAATTGAAAGTGCAACCGCGAGCGACATAAGTTCAGGAATGACAGTAATTCCTCCTTTAAAGTTAAATCCTTTCAATTCAGGATAATCAAAATGAAAGGGAACCCCTGATAAAAATAAACTCACTAAAGGTAAGCCAGCCAATATAGCAAGACTTGTTGGTAATACCGGAAACTGCTCACCGGTATTTTCTTGTCGCTTCTTTGCCCAATATCTTAAGAATACAACACAGAGTATTGCGAGAACGATAGAACTATAAACATATGCAGATCCCGGATCACCAACTAGTTTAGGCAAGTACAAGCCTGTCACATTCAAAAATATTGAGTCGCCGAGATTGATACTTTCACGTGCTATTGGCAAAGAATTGAAGATGGTGTACCAAAATATAACTTGTAAGATAACGGGGATATTTCTAAAAATTTCGACATAAAAAATAGCGATTTTCTTTATTAAAAAATTGGGAGAAAAGTACGCTATACCAAAAATAAACCCGAGAAGCGTGGAAAAGAAAATACCAATAATCGATACAAGAATGGTATTCAGAATACCGATGGTAAAAATTCTAAAATAACTATCTGTCGTATCAAAGGGAATTAAGGTCATTAATACATCAAAACCAGCAGAGGTATTGAGGAAACTAAAACCACTCTTAATACCTTGAGCGGCCATATTATCCAAAGTATTTGTGACTATTGTATAGAAAAAACCAATTAAAAAAAGTGCCAGAAATGCCTGATAAATCCAACCTCTATATTTTGGATTGTTATAAAAAGAATTCGCCGCTATTTTATTGGGACGTGTTTCTAGTTTTATTTGTTCTGTAGTTTTTTTAGAAAACATAGGCATTCTTCTATGATGAGATTAATACTTGTTTCAAAAAGAAAATATCAAAAAAAAGGGAGTCAATCTGCTCCCTTTTTTATTAGATATTAATTAACGCATTGCTGGAGAATATAAAATGCCCCCTTTGTTCCATTGCGCATTCAAACCGCGACTTATTTTCAAAGGTGAACCCTGTCCCACGTTGCGCTCAAAAGATTCAGCGTAATTACCAACTTGTTTAATAACTTGATAAGCCCAGTCTGCCGATAAGCCTAACTTTTGACCTAAATCCCCCTCGGTACCTAACAACCTTTGCTGCCCTGGATTTCCCTTGGTTTTTAATTCATCAACATTTTTTGAGGTAACGCCCTGATATTCACCCTCAATAGAGGCATTCACAACCCACTTCACAATGTTAAACCATTCATCATCATTTTGTCTGACAACAGGCCCTAATGGTTCTTTCGAAATAACTTCAGGTAAGACAATGGCATCTTCTGGTTTTTGAAGCCCGATACGTAGTGCGTATAACTGAGATTGGTCAGAGATCAAGAAATCACAGCGTCCTGATTCAAAACCTGCACGGGTTTGATCAGAGGTATCAAAAGTGATGGCTTTATAATTCATATTATTCTCACGAAAATAATCTGAGATTGCTAACTCCGTAGACGTACCAGCTTGAATACATGCATTCGCGCCATCTAATTCCAGTGCACTCTTTACACCTAGTTTTTTATTTACCATAAAGCCAGCACCATCATAGTAAATAACGCCAGCAAAGTTTAAACCTAAGGAGGTATCACGCGTATGTGTCCAAGTGGTATTTCGTGATAAAACATCGACTTCACCTGACTGTAACGCCAAAAAACGTTCTTTTGCCGTTAAGGGCTTATATTGAACTTTTGATGCATCGCCTAAAACAGCGGCTGCGACTGAACGACAGACATCAACATCTAACCCGCTCCATTGGCCTTTTTC
>JBFJZQ010000016.1:0-19212 GCA_041622015.1 Oleiphilaceae bacterium | reverse complement strand
GCCACTCATGGACACAGATCAGCTCAATCTTCTAGAAAGTCTCGAACGAGAGGCGAAATACCCTCAGTTAATTAAAGAAATCAACAAGATCATCCAACAAGATAAAACAGCATTTACTCATCCTTTTATAAAGCGCTGGTGTGGTATTCGGTGGCGTAATTTATTGCTGTCTGAAGCCTGTAACGATAAAGTTGCTCTTAAAAAAGCGGATAAATCAAAACTTATTGGTCGAAAAGATAAGCGCCCAGAGAAGCAGAAAATCGCCGAACGTTTTTTAAGAGGAGATGAAATAACAGAGTGGTCTTTAGCGCTTCCGGGCTTTAAAAAAACCAAGAAAATCAAAAAGACTACCTTAGTGTTCTCGCCAGGTTTGCTTAATGGGATGTTGCCTGTAAGAGCATTCCAGTCTGCGTTTCCTCAAATAGAAGAAGAGCTTGGAATTCGAATTATACGCGCCGATAATCACCCCATGCGAGGTTGCCAAGAAAATGTCTCTGATCTGATTAAAGCAATTGATGAAGGTGAGGGTTTAGCGGCCAATACCAAGCCAATATTAGCTACTGAGCAAAAAGCCCCAGGAGATATTATTTTAATTGGCTATAGCAAGGGGGCGCCAGACATCTATCAGCTTTTAGTTGAGCGTCCTGATCTAAAAGAGCGTATCCGTTGTATTTTTAATTGGGGTGGGGCAATTGGCGGTTCTTATTTGGCTGATGATATCTACAATTCAATAAAAGATATGACTCTGCCTAAAATTGAGAAGGCCATGGCTTCTTTTTTATCTCTAATTTCACCTGCGATCAATACGCAATCAGGGATGCTGAGGCGCTTCGATGAATACAATATAAAAGATGCGATTCGTGACTTAACTACACAAACTCGCGCTGAGTTCTTGAATCAAAATATGGGATTTTTCAATTCCCTTGAAATTCCTATTTTTAATCTCACTGGCTCAACAACTGCCATGGATGTCCCATATTTTCAAGTGCAGGGTGTAATGGAGGTGAATCGTTACGACTGTAATAATGATATGCAGCTGACGCAATCACAGGCAAAGCTTAAAATACCGATGGCAACGGATTTAGCGATGCTTAGAGCGCATCATTGGGATATGTCTTATGATGCATTTCCGAAATTGATGAGATTTGGGTCACCAAACTTGGATCATCCTTTTCCCAAAGAGGCTGCCGTGAAGGCGATGATTATGTTAGCAATCGAGCTGGGCTTGATAGACTAAAGAACTGTGCTGATAGCACAATAAAGAGTTGGCACATCAATACTTATAGGTATTTATGTGCCAACTCGCTTCAAAACTTTAGTGACCCTTATCTCGGTATAATGGTTAACCTGTTATTAAAATACATATCTGTAATAAAAAATTCTCCAATAGACGTCCCTGTGTCACCAAACGATAGATGATTTATATCGATGTCACCTTTGAATCGAGTATTGAATGCGATACCGTCTTTGAGTTTTTTCTTCTCATCATCTGATGAATTGTCATCCTTTAATACTGCATTTTTTACTGAGTAAATTTCTCGTTGAGCATGTGCAAAACCAAACGAGGAGTTTCCCACACTATTGTCTAATGTATCGAGATTTAAACCTGAAAGGTCGCCACGGTTATTATGAATCTCTAAATCTGAAATTTGTATTCCAGAAACGTCGAGATAAACGTCTAGATCGGTGACCCTGAAATATGAATTCCAAGTGAGGCCATTGTCGTTTTGCTGGGAAGAAGACTGGTTTGTATTGGCTTCATATGCTTTTATGTGCAGATCATGAGGCCCTAAATAACCTTGAATGCTAAAGTTGCTCATCAATCTAGTTGAAGCTGAACCTGAATTAAGTTCACTTACATTATTGCTGGTTTTGGTGTTGGCCGGAAGGGAGCCTAAGTGATTAGTGCCTGGGGTGATCCCGATTTCGTTGATCGAGTATTTAAAGTCGACGGAGCGATTAACGAGGCTTTCTGCTTCGGCGTAACTGGATGTAATAAAGTTGGTTTCTGAAAGACCTGAACCATTTATGTAGGCATCAAAGCCACCATCCTTTTCCCAAGGGTCGAGATAGCCATAATGAATTACTAAATCGCCTTCATCATATGTCTTCTTTTTATCAACTTCCAGGTGATGTCTTGTTGAATCAATGCCTGAAGCTAAATATTCAAATTCTTGTTTCGAAGCTGTATTTCCATTGGCTAAATAAGTGGTTGCTAAATCACGGAATTCTGAAAAACCATAAATGAAAGTATTATCTTCTGAAGGCGTAACGTTCTCGGTTAGGCTGATGTTCACCCGGAGATTATCCAAGTGATTGGTATAAAAAGTATTAGCATGTGGGCCATCGTTGCCATGACCGCCGACATTAATAGTTTGTAGGTTAAGTAGGCCAGTATCAATCGGGTCAAGATTAGCAAACAGGTTCAGGCTGCTGGTATCGATTCTAAGACCTGCTTGGCCGGTATGTATCGATAGTTCGGAGTCTTCAAGGAATGTTACATCAGCCAATACATTTGAAGACGTTATGACAGGTACACACAAAAGAATTCTGATAGTTTTCATTTCTCTATTCCTTTAGAGCCACTGCTGACGAATGCCAGTTAGGGATTTTGAACGTATTTATTATATAGGCCTGTAAGGTAGATAGTCGAGACTAGATTACATTTATTGGGAACAGAAAATAAAAATCACATTGTAAAAACGAAAAAACCTAACTAATTAGTTCACCGATGTTAAACGAAAGCACATTGGTGAGGGATGTCGGCCTGTTTTTTTATAAATACTACGTTAAATAACTTGTCACTCCCACAAATGGGGGATGATAAAAAAATTATTCTGTCATTAAAGTATGGGTACTTTATAGAACGCTTGCACAAGTGAAAAATAACAAAAATCAGATCCCATTATGAATAAAAAAGCTAGCTGGTCTTTGGTAATCGGAGTTCCTTTATTACTCACTATTTTTCTATTGAATTTTTTTGAAGAAGAATCAAGCCCGCCTGGTATTAGTTCTAATCTTACTGATCAGTCATTCGGAAAAAGTAATGAAACGAGTGACTTAAGTCTTGAATCTTTTGTTCAAGCAAGCGCGTTGGAAAACGACATGCAAGTTGAGGTCATGGAAAAAGATGAGCAGGCGCCTTTTTTTGAGGCGGAAACCAAAGCGCGATTAATTCAGATTGCAGATACTTTTTCTGAAGATATTCAGTATCCAGAATATTCCAAACCCATCAGAAATAAAGATGAGTTACAAAAATACTTACCAAATCAGAGTGTTGCTTCAAGTTTGGACTTGGATGTCAAGAAAGATAATAGTCCGAGCATTTCAATAAAATCATCCAAACTACAATATTTTCGTGGTGAGGAAATTATCGGTGAAGCGGCAATTTCAAATCTAACTAATGATGACATCGTGTCGGTTAGTGCAAGGCTAGTGACTTCTGGAAATATCGTTGCAGAAACGGAAGGCAGAAGGATCGGCGCTTCAGATACTTTTTTAGTGAGTTTTGAGCCTGATAGCCTTGATGTCCCGCCAAAGGTGACTGAATTACGTCTGATCGCAAACTTCAATGTAGAAGGGCGCCGATATGAAATTGGTACGCCGGTTAAATATGTAAATGTCGTAGCGAGCATAGATTATGTGGCAGATGCACAAGTAAACGATACCTTCTTAGAAGTCCCCGTTTATTTAACGACATCCCAGCTTGGTTATCACCAAATAAGTGCAAATTTGTACAACGCCGAAACGGGTAGGGCGCTTGTCCATCTAAGTGCGTATAAAGACGTGTTGGTAGAGAAAGATTTTATTGTGTTGAAGGCACATATTGCCGCACTAAAAGTTGCTGGACATGAAGGGCCTTATTTTCTAGACGATTTAACGCTTACAAGAATGCCATCACCACCTCGTTTTATAACAGAGTTTGGCACAGTACCCGATGAAAAAATTACCTTAAATGGTTACCCTTTTTCGGACTATAGAGATGAACCATATATTGATGAGCAAGCTCAAGAGCGATTGGAGTTTTTGTCAAAATTAGGAGGTGAACGATAGGGAAAGCATGAAAGGTCATGATGACAACTAACAAATTAATTATTCATTCTCAAAATAAATCTAAAAAGGAGAAATTTAATGAAACTGTATCAAAAACTTATAGCTGTGTGCTTGGCAACCGCTGCATTTTCAACGCAAGCTGCACAGTTAGCAGGTAAAAATGTCTTATTAATTCAAGGTTTTTTACCCCAGCATCTTATTGCAAATCCGTCTGATAATGGCAAAGCGTCCAGTGATAATTATTGGAAAAGCTTTGATTCATCATTGAAAAATTCCGGTAATAGCAATGTTCTTCATTACCCGTCAAATAAAAAAATTGAAGGTTCAGGTGGTATTGCTTCTATTGTTGCGAGTCAGTTGAGTCCGATCTTATCTAGTGGTTATTGCGATAATAGTTGCGTCATTATTACTCACTCTACTGGTGACTTGGTAATGCGTTATATGCTGGCGAATAAGAATTCATTATTAGGCAGCTCTCTAGCAAATCGATTCAAAGTAGCAGCTATTATTGATATGGCTGGAGCGGGTGGCGGTACTGAGTTAGCTTCGTTAGGGGTTGACATTATAAATGGTGTTAATCATGGCACAGGTGTGATTGAAGCCTTATTGGATTGGGCAGGTTTTAACTTTCAATTAGGTATTAACCCGGGGGTTATGTATAACCTACAGCCTTCAGTTGCGCGTAATACTGCGACAAATAATATTCCTTCAATCCCCCGATTAAGAATTGCTTCAACTGGCGATGAAATATATGGCTTTGTGACACATGCGTTTATAAAAGGTAGAGATGATAGCGTCGTGCCATTGCACAGTGCGTGTGGAGCTATTTATGCAAACTCGTATGATTCATGTATGAAAGATTTAAGAATAGATGGTCGTGTAACCAGTGTGGGGGCTGCGCCATCTTCTAGTCAGCTATATAACTATCACTACCCGCTGATTATGAGCGAATCTATGCCACATAACTCTATGCAGGCAAATCATAAAGGTCATGATATGACTTTTGCGCTAACCAGTGCGAATCGTTATAACTCTAGTAGCGCT
The DNA here is from genome assembly GCA_041622015.1 of Oleiphilaceae bacterium. Classification (GTDB taxonomy): domain Bacteria; phylum Pseudomonadota; class Gammaproteobacteria; order Pseudomonadales; family Oleiphilaceae; genus PZPK01. The sequence goes on along the minus strand of JBFJZQ010000016.1, from coordinate 14,115 downwards.
AAAACGATTAATGTAGATGTTGAGTATCATCACGTTTATGCATGGTGGGATTGGTACAACAAATACCGTTATATCACTAATGCGTCGAATAAAAATATGGGGCAGGTGATACTAGCTTCGTTTGAATAATAGTGTGTATTAAAAGAGCGGAACCAGTTGAATTTGGTTCCGCTTTTTTGTTTTCTTAATAGTGATAATCTTGAGATTTAAGGCATGCGTGAAACGTCGACTGATATTTCTAATATTGGGCCTTTGCCACCACCAAAGATGACGCCTTTGATTGGGGTAACATCGTAATAATCCCTACCTTCAGCGGTCACAATATGTTTACTTCCTGGTCGAAGGTCATTTGTCGGGTCAAATTCTATCCAGCCTTCTTCAGGCGAAAAATAGGCTATCCAAGCATGTGTTGCATCAGCACCTACCAGCTTTTTTTGACCCGGTGGTGGAAGTGTTTCCATATAGCCTGAGACGTACTTTGCTGGAATACCCATGGCGCGTAAACAAGCAATCTCAAGGTGTGCAAAATCTTGGCAAACGCCTCGTTTGTGTTCCAGAACTTCTGATAACGGGGTAGCAATCGTGGTAAAGCCAGGTGTGTAGGTGAAGTCTTCAAATATACGTTTGGTTAACTCTGCAACACATGAATTTAGTGGGCGGCTTGCAGAAAATGAAGGGCGTGCATAGTTTGCTATGTCTTCGTTGGTTTTTATCATGGGCGAGTCAAGAATGAATTCTTTAGCCTTGATAACCTCATTTGAAGGTGCCTGCTTAAAGAAATTAAGTGCATCGCCATAGCTCATACCTAAATCAAGATTCAAATCAGCACTACTTTCTTGAATCTCTATTTGGCTTTCTGAACTGATTGATAGCTCTTTATGCGCGGTTTGAATCTCGAAGTGATAGCATTGGTTCCCAAAATAATCGGTTCTTTTATTAGTATGAATAGGCTGGGGTGAAACAGTAATTTTACTGTTTATACACTTTTGTCTATTGGTATTTCTGGGTATCAAATTAGCAAGGTTGAAGCAATGCGTCACTCTTGCGGCATATTTATAGTGAGTGGTATGGATTACTTTATAACGCATTAATCGAGCCCTGTGATGTCAATAATGCAAAAAAAATTCTTGTGATGTGGGTAGTGGGTGAGTTTGTCATTGTTAGATCATCCTTCATTTTCACCCCAGAAGGTTGTGACTAATTGTTGAGGATCAATTCGGTGATCAAAATATTTGTCGCTGACAATGTTGCTGAAATCAGATAGCAATTTATTCAGCTGCATAAGTAGGGTCGAAAGGTTTTTCCGAGAGCCGTCTTTGGTTTCCACAAGCTGTATGATACGAGAGAGCTTTAAGCTGGTTATCGCTTCGAGTAAAACGCGGTCTTCTTCGACTAATTCGCGTAAGTTTGTATTGCCTTTGCGTAAGGATGCAAAGTGATTTTGAAGTTGTTCAAACTGGAATATTAAAGAACGAGGATTACTCGAATCGAGCATAACCAGTTCAAGGCCTAACTCTAAACCTGCTCGGTTTCGACTATGGCGTCTATAGGTAATCAACACTTCCATTGAGCGTAACATGGCATGCAGTAGCGTTTCATGGTCAGATTTTTCTGCCATAGGTGTAATTAGTGTTGTAATGGTTCGCATGATTTGAATAGCCCGTTCCACGCGTCTACCCATATCCATAAAATGCCAACCTACACCACGAACCATGCTTTCTTGCATGAGTCCGGAAAGTGCAATAAGGGGAATGACTAAAGGATCCAAGGCTTCTTCAGGTGCAGAAGAGAGTCCTCCCGCTAGGGATGTTTCCAAGTTATCCAGCGCATCTCGAATATCATTAATGACTCTGATTGTGTCTGATGAGAGAAGTTCTTTAGATTCATCAGCGCAATATAATAGCGAGTCAAGTGTCGATTTGATGCTTCCAGCTCGATTTCCATCTTTGATGATTAACAATAGTTCGGCTTCAGGATTTTTTAATTGCTCATCAGTAGCATTTAGAAAGCCCGGGTGAGTACCTGTTACTTCGGTTATTGAGCGTAAAAGGATGCGTTTAGATTCATTGCTAATCGCCTCTTCACCATTTAAGAGCATAAATACCGTACGCAGGATTCGAAGAGATGCTTCGGCACGTTCTGCATAACGCCCGAGCCAAAACAAGTTTTCGACAACCCGGCTGGGCAAGCTGACCAGTAATGCTTCAAGTTCTGCATGACCTGCTTCTGACTGATTATCTTCATGTACACGTTCAGGCTCAGTTGCCGTAACCCATGTGTCCTTACTTGGACAGCCTGTTTGCATGCTGATTGACTGGCGGCCTACATCAAGGCCTACGCGGGTTAGACCGCCCGGCATGACGATATATGAACTATCTGAAGCGATCGCGTAAGTTCTGAGAATGGCAGGCCTGGGCTCTAGAACACCATTTGCCAAGGTCGGGATATGGGCTTTATCGATTCGTTCTTGGGCTACATACTGATTGGGCTTAGATCTAATTTTAGTAATCAGTTCAACAGTTTCAGAATCAGTTAAATCGCCCCCCCAAATACTTTTTTGATTTGTGCCTCTATAGGACGGTTTAATAATCAAATCTTTGATGTTTGCAGTGATAAATTTTAAGTCTTCGTCATCGCCACACCAATATGTTTTCACCGAATCTAATCGAGGCTCTCTGCCTAATAACGATTTGCCAATTTCAGGCAGATATTTCAAAAATATAGGGTTTTCTAGTACACCTGAACCTAAAGGGTTGGCCATAACCACGCGGCCAGAACGAATAACATCGAGAATGCCGGGTATGCCTAAATGGGAATCACTTCTTAACTCAACCGGGTCGCAAAATACGTCATCTATACGGCGCAGAATAACATCGACTCGATCCAATCCCTCGAGTGACTTCATCCATACAAAGCCATTTCTAACAACAAGGTCGCCACTTTGGACTAGGGGAAAGCCTAAATAGTTAGAAAGGTAGGAGTGTTCAAAATAGGTTTCATTATGGGCTCCAGGCGTCAAAACAACGACACGGGCTTTATTTTCTGAGGGTGACAGCGATATTAGCTTTTGACGCAGACGTTGGAAAAAACTCGCTAATCGATGGACATGACTATCTCTAAATAAACTTGGAAATACCCGTGACATTACCGTGCGATTTTCCAAAACATAGCCAGCGCCGCTAGGTGATTGGGTGCGATCTGATAAGACACACATACTACGGTCTTTGCGTTGAACTAAGTCGACTGAGTGAAGAATCAGTTCGTGTTCTCCCGGTATCTTGATTCCCTCACATGCTCTGAGAAAACCGCCATGGCTAAAAAGCGCTTCTGGAGGAATTATTTTATTTTTAAGTAAATGTCTGGGGCCGTACAAATCTCTGAGCATAAGATTAAAGAGTTCTGCACGTTCTAATAAACCTGATTCAATTTTGGCCCATTCTTCACTGCCAATGATGGCGGGAACAAGGTCTAGCTCCCACTGACTGCCAGAGCTTTGGCTATCTGCATAGATATTATAGGTAACACCATCATCACGTAGAATGCGCTTTGCTTTTTCCTGACGGTCAACGAGCGCTTGCGGCCCTAAATTATTTAAACTATTGAGTAAATAATTCCACTCAGCCTTTATGGTGCCATCGTCTGAATAAACTTGATCGGGAATGTCACTAGGGGGGCGTTTGTATTTCAATTCTTGTGTGGTTTGAGACTGGCCTTGGCCTTGAAGTTGAGCTTGCATTTGTAATTGAGCTTGTGGCAGCGGCTGATTTTGGGGATATGGCGAGTCTGACACAATTGTCTACCTGATAAATATGAATTTGTTGCTACTTAGGTTAAGCGCGCCTTAGAAATCAAAAATCATTATATACCTATTTTCAAGCACTGCCTTAACTATGTCAGTTGATTTTTCAATTCAAACCAACAGACATAGTTGAGTAATACGTTAACTCAAAAGAAGCCCTCAAAATACCCAAACAGCTAACCAGACTAATAGCCATCAGTATTAAGGGCTAGAGATGTTTTAGCAGCGTCTGGGACGGCGAAGATCAAGTGTATAAGGGTATTCATTAGTCGGTTCTTCTGGTGGCGGCTGCATGGGGCGAGGCGGCTCTTTATTCACAAAAAATTCTCTTAGAGCATTTACTTCAGGCCGAGGTGTAAATGGGCCTTGGCTATGGCTGAGATTATCAAAACGATTAATGCGTCTTGATTCTGCTTCAAAAGAATTCACTGGGAACGCATCATAGCTTCTGCCACCCGGATGAGAGACATGGTAGCTACAACCTCCAACTGATTTTCCATTCCAAGTATCTATCAGGTCAAACACCAACGGAACGTGAACACCAATCTTGGGGTGAAGTGCGGAAGGTGGCTGCCAAGCTCTATATCGTACGGCACCCACATATTCGCCGTGCCGCCCAGTATTCCTAAGGGGCACGCGACGGCCGTTACATGCTAAGACATAACGGTTATCTGTTAAGCCTGTGGCTTTTATTTGTAGTCTTTCGACAGAAGAATCAACGTAGCGAGCTGTACCGAAACTACTGCTTTCTTCACCTAATACGTGCCAAGGCTCAATCGCCCAGCGCAGCTCAAGCTCGATATCGTCTAATTTTACGCGCCCATAATGAGGGAAACGGAATTCTTCAAAGGGCGCAAGCCAATCTAGTTCAAATTGATAACCATGAAATTGTAAGTCTTCTACAACATCTTTCATATCTTGCCAGATATGGTGTGGCATCATGAATCTGTCATGTAATGCTGTACCCCATCGAACAAGTGGTTTGGTATAAGGTTTTTTCCAGAAACGCGCGAGCAGTGCCCGGATTAACAAAGCTTGTACTAACGCCATTCTGCTATGAGGAGGCATTTCAAAACCGCGAAACTCTAGAATACCCAAACGACCACTGGCACTGCCTGGAGAATAGAGTTTATCGATGCAGAATTCAGAGCGATGCGTGTTACCGGTAATATCAATGAGCAGGTTTCTTAGAATACGGTCTACTAGCCAAGGTTGCGGGACTTCTTCACCATCACTTATCTGTGAAAAAGCAATTTCCAGTTCATAAAGCATTTCAGCGCGGCCTTCATCGACACGCGGTGCTTGGCTTGTTGGGCCTAAAAACATCCCTGAGAACAGGTAGGATAAACTAGGGTGGTGTTGCCAATAGGTAATGAAACTACGTAATAAGTCTGGCCGACGTAATAGTGGGCTATCTGTTGGCGTTGCACCACCTAGGGTAATGTGGTTACCACCGCCGGTGCCGGTGTGGCGACCATCAAGCATGAATTTTTCTGTAGAAAGACGCGATAACCTCGCCTCTTCATACAGCTTGGTGGTTGTTTCAACTAGCTGTTCCCAATTATTTGAAGGGTGAACATTAACCTCGATTACGCCGGGGTCGGGCGTAACCAGAAGCTTTAATAATCTAGGATCTCTAGGTGGTTCATAACCTTCGATGATGACCGGTAATTTGAGTTGTGAGGCGGTTTCTTCTATGGCTGCAACGAGTACAACGTAGTCTTCCAAATATTCCAAAGGCGGCATAAAAATGTGTATCCGGCCTGAGCGTTCCTCAATACACATGGCTGTACGAACGACTTTAGTCCATTTAGGGTCATCTTTATGCTTTTCATCAAGCTGCTTATTCGTAAGAATAATTTCCTCAGCTTCCGTTAGCTCTTTATGAGTGGGCGGCGGTGCAGCAAAGCGAATATCGGTACGCTTGACTAAAGGTTCTCGAGGTTCAAAAGGATCGCGCTGAATGGGCGGCTCTTGTTCTTCTTTAGACAGCCATGGCAAGTCATTCAACGGTAGGCGCAACCCCATAGGAGAATCACCTGGAATAAGCACAATTCGTTCGCGTTTCATCGGCCATTTGCTGCTTTTCCAGCCTTTCCCTTCATCTTTTCTAGCAATTGGGATAACAATTCCGCTGGGAACATCCATGCCGCGCTGGATTAATTTAGAGAGCCGTTTTCGGTCTAGGTCAGTCTTGACGCCTTGCGCGAGTATGTCCAGATTCTTTGGAAGCTGTTGTTCTTTGAGCAAGTAATGCAAACCGTCTTCATAGGCTGGCTGGCAGTGCTCTTTTGGAATGCCCAATAACTTAGTCAAGTAACGACTAAAATGGCAGGCATCTTTTAAGGTGTGGTGATAGTTTTTGTCGACTCGTGCTTGGTTTTCTGGTCGATTCCATAGTGGCTCACCGTCTTTTCGCCAAAAAACACCTAAAGCCCAACGAGGAATTTCTTCACCGGGATACCATTTTCCTTGGCCGTAATGGAGTAAGCCATTTGGAGCAAAGCGGTCACGAATGCGAAGTAATAAGGTTTTTGCGAGAGTGAGTTTGTCATCGCCTAGGGCATCCGTATTCCACTGGTCTGATTCCATATCATCGATTGATACAAAGGTAGGTTCTCCACCCATGGTCAGTCTGACATCGTTCTTTTCAAACTCGTTTTCAACGTGATTGCCCAGCGCCAGAATTTGTTCCCATTGTTCTTCTGAGTAAGGCTTAGTAACGCGCGGATCTTCTAGAACGCGGGTGACAGTATTGCTGAAATCGAATTCCACTTCACATTTGTCGGTAAATCCTGCAATGGGGGCAGCCGAAACAGGGTGAGGGGTACATGCCAGCGGAATATGGCCTTCGCTGGCAAACAAACCTGAAGTGGGGTCCAATCCAACCCAACCTGCACCGGGTAAAAAGACTTCACACCAAGCATGCAGGTCAGTGAAGTCTTCTGCAGCGCCAGAGGGGCCATCCAGAGATTTTTCATCAGACTTCAACTGTACTAAGTAACCCGATGCAAAGCGCGCGGCTAGGCCTAGATGTCTAAGCAGTTGCACCAGCAACCAGGCAGAGTCACGACAAGATCCTTTGGCGCTTTTTAAAGTTTCTTCCGGCGTTTGAACGCCAGGTTCTAAGCGCACTAGATAGTTGATGTCTTGCTGAAGTGCTTGGTTTATTTCAACCAGAAAGTCGTTAATTCGTTGCTTTTTTTTGTTTACGGCATTTAAACGTTGTTTAAAAAATTTTCCGCAGTCCTTACCACCCAAGCGTTCTTTTTCGAGATAGGGTAAAAGCTCTTTTTTGAGTTGCGTTGGGTATTTGAATGGAAAATGTTCAGCATACTCCTCAACAAAAAAATCGAAGGGGTTTATCGCCAGCATGTCTGCGATAACTTCAACATCGACTTCGAATTCAGTGCATTTTTCTGGGAAAACCAAACGCGCCAAATAGTTTCCAAAAGCATCTTGTTGCCAATTAATAAAGTGTTCGGCTGGCTTTATTTTTAAACTATAACTATGGATAGGTGTTCTGCTGTGTGGCGCAGGACGAAGCCGTACTGTATGTGGTGACAAACTGACAGGCCGATCAAATTTATAGCTAGTTCTATGATTGATGGCAACGCGAATGGTCATTTATGGCTAGCCTTACTGGTTGGTAAACCAGTTATGAGAAATACTGTTGTGGATCGACACGATGTCTAACTGAATATCGTTTAATAAGTCTTTCATTGGCTCACCAAGGTCACTGTAATCAACGGTTTTTAATATCTTTTTTTGAATTCGTTGAAGGTCTTTTAAGACAGTTTCATTTTTTGGTAAGCGTTCAAGTGAGTCTGTCATTGCAGAAAAACAATAATTGATGGTTCTTGGAAAGGCTGGATCTTCAATGATATAGCGTGCAACTTCTTTACTTTTCACTGCTGCGCGTATCGTTCTACGATAACTTTGGTCGGCTCCAAGTGAGCGCAGAACATTACCCCAGATAATTTGATGGCCATTGACGACATCTTCGTCATCCCATACTTGCATTTGAGCGCGAACACCTGCATCTAATAGACGCGTTGTCATATCGGCTCGCTCAATATTTCTGCCCAGCTTCATGAAGTACCAAACAAAGTCACGAGGCATGGTACCTACCAATAAACCTTGGATTTGTTGACAGCTTTTTATCACGCCATCCAGAAAGTTGAAACGTTGACTACGGTTTATGCCTTGCTGAATGTTTTCGATAACGAATAAATGAAGCTCATTAATCATTTCCCAAGATTCTGCAGGAATGACATCACGCGTGGTTCTTAGATTTTCTCGAGCAAACTTTAAACTAGACGCCACAGAAGAGGGGTTTGTGTTGTCACCTAGTAAAAATTTGACAACATTTCGCTCATCTTGATTTTTATAGCGTTCCGAAAAAGCCTTGTCGGCGCTATTAATAGTAATTAAATTATACCAGCCAATTCCAACATTACTTGGAAGGTCAAACATTAGTTTATCGTAGACGCCGATTAAACGAACGGTATTTTCAATACGTTCCAGATAGCGGGCTGCCCAATAAATTCTTTCTGCTACACGTGATAACATAGTTCTGTTCCTATTCCACGATCCAAGTATCTTTACTACCACCACCTTGCGATGAATTCACCACAAGAGAACCTTTTTTCATTGCAACTCTCGTTAAACCACCCATCGTTACATAGGTATCTTTACCCTGTAAAATGAAGGGGCGAAGGTCGAGATGGCGAGGTTCAAGGGCGTTCTTTTCAACAAAAGTCGGCGAGGTTGAAAGTGCTAAAGTTGGTTGAGCAATATAATTTCTAGGGTTCTCTTGTATGAGTTTAACAAAGCGGTCACGCTCTTTTTTCGTTGAGTGAGGGCCGACAAGCATTCCGTAACCACCTGACTCGTTAGCAGGTTTAACCACTAATTTTTCGATGTTGTTAATCACGTACTCTCTTTGCTTTTCGTCATAACAAAGATAGGTTTCAACATTCTTTAGGAGCGGCGCTTCTTTCAGATAATAGCGAATGATATCCGGCACAAAGGCGTATATGACCTTGTCATCAGCGACACCCGCGCCCGGCGCATTTGCCAGACCCACATTGCCTGCTTTCCACGAACGCATAATGCCGGCAACGCCAAGTTTTGATTCTTTATTAAATACTTCCGGGTCGATAAATAGGTCATCAATTCTACGATAAATGACATCGACGCGCTCCAGACCTGCAATTGTTTTCATGTAGACACAATCGTCATCTTGAACAACTAGATCAGCCCCTTCTACCAGCTCACAGCCCATTTGTTGAGCTAAAAAGGAATGCTCAAAATAGGCAGAGTTGTATATGCCAGGGGTTAATACAACAACGACTGGTTTTGAAATTTTACGCGGAGAAAGAGCAACCAACATGTCAAAAAGTTGAGAGCAATAATCATCTACAGGGGCAATATTTACTTCTTCAAATAACTCAGGAAGTATGCGTTTTGTAATCGCTCTATTTTCGAGCATATAGGAAACGCCAGATGGAACTCGAAGATTGTCTTCGAGGACGTAGAATTCGCCATCGCTGTCGCGCACCAAATCTGTGCCGCAGATATGTGCCCACACACCAAAAGGAGGCGAAATACCTATGCATTCTTTTCGAAAGTTTGCAGACTGTTCAAGAACGTAGGCGGGAACCACGCCATCCTTAATGATGGTTTGGTCATGGTATAAATCATTAATAAACATGTTGAGTGCTTTTAGGCGCTGTTTTAGACCAGCGGCGGTTTTATCCCAGTGCGCTTTACTGATGGTTCTTGGGATAATGTCGAATGGCCAAGATCGATCGATATTGTTGCCAGAATCTGTATATACAGTAAAGCTGACGCCCATTTCTTTAATTGTTGACTCTGCCGCTATCCGGCGCGATTCGACGGCCTCTTCAGATAAAGACATAAAGTGGGAAACTAGCTTTTGAGCAGGTTTTCGAGCATTGCCAGGGCTGCTCATAACTTCATCATAGAAGTCATTGCATTGATAAGTGTTCCATATATTAGTCATTTATATTCAAAGACCTTTATCAAATTAATAGAAATGGTTTATCAGACTATTTTCGTTTTGTTATTTAGTTCTCTTATTAAGGATAGATTTATTTGGAGAAATAAGTACTCTATAAAAGAATTAAAGATGATTTAATAGAATTACAAAGCAATATTTAGTCCATTAAGTATGGCTTGAGTTTATTAAATAATTTGTTTCGTTGTTTTTATTGATTAACTCAACGTTTACTTGTGTGACGACCGGGTAGCTAGGTGGGCCGAATTGATTAAACACAGCAACATCTGCGGCATCTCTGCCGTATCCTATTGCGACATATCCACCTTTTAAATACGCTTGTGTCGCATCAAACCTATACCATCTTCCACCAACGTAAGCTTCAAACCAAGCATGAAGATCCATGGGTTCTAATTGGTATAAATAACCTACTACAAGCTTTGCCGGAATACTAATGCTTCGGCACAAAGCGATGCCTAAGTGTGAAAAATCGCGGCAAACCCCAGAGCCTCTTTCGGCGATTTCTCTTGCGGATAATTGAATGTCGCTTCCTTCATAATCATAACGAATATTATTTCGAATCCATTGGGTAATTGCAGCCACTTGGTCGTAGCCAAGTTGATAACCTTGAGTAATGTTTGTGGCTAAGTTTTGTAATTGGTCAGACTCACAGTATCGGCTCGGGAGTAAATAACTAAGTGCAGAATCGGGAAGAAGTGATATATCAACAAAAGGCGCACCAGGCGAGCTATCTGAGTTGTCTGAGGTGTTCACTTCAGATATAGCAGAAACGCTAAATTTTCCCTCAGGTGCAATGAGTCGTTGGCAGAGGTTGCCGTAATTATCTGTGAACTCATCAATAGTGACACTGGGTTCATGACGATATTCTTCACTGGCAATCCATTGCTGGGCGCCGCTTCTTGGTCTGAGCATAAAAATAAAAGGAGTCGGTGCGGCGATATCAAATTCCAAATAACATTTGGTGCGTAACCACATACAGAACTCCCTGTTTAAACTGATAAGATGAATAACTTACTTCATAATGAGTAAACTTGATAGAGATTTAGTTTTGCATATTTAATTCTTAAATTACTTATTTCTATGTACAGAAATAATTGTTTAAGTTAAGGCTGCGCATTGGCTCTTAGAATTCTATCTTGAAAGCCAAGCCACCGAGAGAAGACGCTTCAAGAGAGCAACTTCCACCATAGTGGCTGACAATATCAGTTACAGAAGCAAGTCCTATTCCACTGCCGGGCTGGGTTGTATCGGCTCTCTCACCCCTGAGTAAAACCTTGTTTTTAAAAGCTTCTGAAATGCCAGTGCCGTTATCTTCAATGCAAATACTAATTTGCGCATTGTTGATTTGTTTGGCCTGAATTCTGATCTGCCCTTTGCCATACTTAAACGCATTGTCTAAGAGATTTCCCAATACCTCTAAAAGATCATCTTCGTCGCCGTTGAAAAACACATCATTAGGTACTTTAATATCTACCTGCGTTTCATCTTCTCGATAAACCTTTTTTAAGGTAGATACTATTTTATTGCACTGAACTAGAACATTTACCTTATTGAAAAAAGGATTAGTAGGTGCAACGACAGAACGTTTAAGCTGATAATTGATAATTTGGTCGATTCGGTTAATTTGCTCTGTTAAGTCGTTTTTAGAGGCTGCGACGGTTTCAGAAGTCGAACTTTTTTCCTGTGTAGTAGCATTGTTTAATTCGTATAAGGAGCCTTGCATAATTGCCAAGGGGGTCTTAAGGCTATGAGCTAAATTAGAAAGTGTATCTTTATAGCGGGTTCTTTGTTCGGCTTCAGTGCTGAGCAAGGTATTGATAGCGTCGGTCATTTTGGTCAGTTCAAGCGGGTAGTCACCTTTTAAGTGGCTTGATTTGCCTGATTGAATAGACAATAAATCTTCAGCAACTGTTCTGATAGGTTTGAGCCCCCATTTTAAAATAAGAATTTGTATCAAAACGATTAAAACAGAAATAGCGCTTAACCAGCCCCATAAGGTTTGTTGATAAATAGAAACTTGTTCTTGAAATACTTCTTGCTTGTTAAAAATTCCAAATTGGAATGTTAGGTCTTGCTGTTCTGAATTCTCCCAAGTGACGCTGTATTGTAGGAAAAAAAACTGCTCCTTATTATGTTCTACTTCGGTGAAAATCTGTTGACCGGATGATAGTTTTATGGGTGACCAGCTTTGAGAAATTGCTTTGTTTATGGCTGAAGGTGAGCGCCAGATTAGTTTATTTTCTGTTTCAGAAAACACCATAGCAAAGAGACCCGAACTGACTTGGTTCAACTTATCTTCGGTTAGCTTTTCAGGCAGCCATAGTGTGTTATTAGTTAATTCGGCCGACGCCATTAAGGCGTAAGCTTGAAGAAGCAGTTGGGCTTTCTCACTGGACTTCAAGCTATCAGAAAAAGCCTTATCCAAAGAAACGCCTAATATTCCGCAAAATAGGGGAAGTAGAAGTATGTTAGCAATGAATAGTCGGCCAATGATGGAGTTTGAAAAAGCCAAATTGTTTATTTTTTCTATGGATTTGAAACCGCCCATATTTATCCTGTTGATTCCTAAACTTATAGGTTAAAGCGATAACCTTGTCCACGAACAGTGCTTATCGGTTGAAGTTGTCCACTGGGGTCTAATTTTTTACGTAAGCGGCCCACAAATACTTCGATAACATTGCTATCACGATCATAATCTTGAGCATATAAATGTTCGGTTAATTCCGTCTTGGAAATGGCTTTGCCTTTATTTAACGCGAGATACTCCAAAGTGTTGTATTCATAAGCCGTTAACTCAAGTATTTGTTCTTCATAAGATGCCGTTTTTGCACTTAGATCCAAGGTTAATTTTCCAAATGTAATTAAGGAGTTTGCCTGACCTTTAGAGCGTCTGAGTAGCGCCTTTACTCTTGATAAAAGCTCTTCCAAATGGAACGGTTTGACAAGATAATCGTCTGCACCGGAGTCTAAACCTGAGACTTTGTCTTGCCAATTACCTCTGGCCGTGAGTATCAAAATAGGGAAGTTGATATGCTTTTCACGCCATTTTTTGATGAGTTCAATACCATTTAGCTTCGGTAAACCTATATCCACAATGGCCAAATCATATTGATATTCATTACCCATAAACAAACCTTCTTCGCCATCTTCAGCTGAATCGACCGCATATTGGTTGTGCGCAAGTAAGCTTGCCAACTGTTGACGAAGTTTTAATTCATCTTCAACGATCAGTATTCGCACGGCTATTTTTTTCCTTGGACAATGTCACCGGAACGAGCATCGACCAGAATGTAGCGGACATGGCCATTTGGTGTCAGTAGCTTCACCCGATAGACATCTCTGTTATCTATGGTTTTTGTGGATATCTTTAGTACTTTACTATCTTGTCCTTGCTTGGCAATGATTGCCGCTTGGTCTGCACTGATTGATTCATCACTTGCTAGAAGCATTGAAGTGAATAAATGTTTTGTTTGTTTGTTATCTTTTACCGGATGGTCAGCAACAGTACCTAGTGCTTGAGTAGAAAAGATTGCAATGCTAAGAATGAAGAGGAAGGATTTTCTCTGTGGAAAAGGCATGATTTTCGTAAGCTGACTTAAATAGCATGATAGGGGGGTGGGCTTGAAAGTCATGTGTATTCTCCAATAAATACGGCCTGATAATATCAGGCCGGTGAACCGTTGCTGGTAAGGCAGTGTATCGTTAACAAGTTAATAAGGCTCAACACTAACACGAACTTTTAATCGCTTTCCAGGGTGATGATTCATCCGCGTTTTATACTCATCACCTCGGTAGCGATAACTTACATGGTAGCCAATAATTTCTTCTTCGTATCTGATTTTATCTTCAACTGTGCAGCGCTTGCCATGATGACCATAATAGCTATTTGAATCGCCTGGTCGAGAATTATTAGTGGATAGACCATGGCCGACAGATGCACCCAGTATCGAACCAACAACGGCACCGACTTGTTTGTTCTTTTTACTATGTCCCACAGCGTTACCGATTGCTCCGCCGATAATGCCTCCCATGATCGTGCCTGTCATTGAATTATCATCGTGCCTTGGTTTGTCATAATGTCTTGATTGTTCATAATGGCTTCGTTCATTCCAGCATTTTGTGTGGGGTGTGCTGTATTCAACAGTGCGAATGATGGGGTCAACATGAGTGACTTTTGCCCAATCAGCGTTATCGTGATGTGGGCCTTTTGCCATGGCTGGAAGTGTTAATGATAATGAAACCAAAACCGTTGGTAGTGTAAATTTATTCATCG
>JBFJZQ010000015.1:0-19552 GCA_041622015.1 Oleiphilaceae bacterium | reverse complement strand
GGTGCTGAGTTATTATTTAGTCATGCCAAGCCAAAGGCCTTATCGACAGTAGATGTCTTGTCTTATGGTGTCAGCGCCTTGCAAGAAGCTAATAAGCGCATCGGTTTGGCGCTTGCTGAAGATGAAATCGAGTATTTGGTAAAAGCTTTCTGTGGTTTGAAACGAAATCCGACGGATGTTGAGTTGATGATGTTTGCGCAAGCAAACTCTGAGCATTGTCGTCATAAAATCTTCAATGCATCTTGGGATATCGATGGTGAAGCCCAAGAGAAATCTTTATTTTCGATGATACGCAATACCAATGAATTGAATCCACAAGGTGTTTTATCCGCTTATGTTGATAATGCGGCGGTAATTGCTGGTTCAGTGGGTAAGCGTTTTTACCCAGATCCAGAAACTCAAGAGTATAAGGCTGTAGAAGAGCCTATTCATATCTTGATGAAAGTTGAAACGCATAACCACCCGACTGCTATTTCGCCATTTTCAGGTGCTTCTACTGGCTCGGGTGGTGAGATTCGAGACGAGGGAGCAACAGGCAAGGGTGCTAAACCTAAAGCAGGTTTGACCGGGTTTACGGTATCAAATTTACGCATCCCTGGCTTCGAGCAATCTTGGGAAACCGATTATGGCAAACCTGATCGTATGACCTCAGCATTCAATATTATGCTAGATGGCCCTTTAGGTGGCGCTGCATTTAATAATGAATTTGGTCGCCCAAATCTTTGTGGTTATTTTAGAACCTATGAAGAATTAGTTTCTGGTCCAAATGGTAAAGAAGTAAAAGGCTACCATAAGCCGATAATGATCGCGGGTGGTATGGGTAATATTAAAGAGCATCATGTTGATAAAGGTGATATTGCTGTTGGCGCTAAACTAATTGTATTAGGTGGCCCTGCCATGTTAATTGGTTTAGGGGGGGGGGCAGCGTCATCTATGGATTCAGGTGCAAGTCACGAGGATTTGGACTTTGCTTCTGTGCAACGCGAAAATCCAGAAATGGAGCGTCGTTGCCAGGAAGTAATTGACCGCTGCTGGCAATTAGATACAAATAACCCGATTGCATTTATTCACGATGTGGGTGCGGGTGGTTTATCGAACGCATTTCCGGAGTTAGTGAAAGATGGTGGTCGTGGTGGTCGCTTTGATTTAAGAAAGATTCCAAATGATGAGCCGGGTATGGCGCCTCATGAAATTTGGTGTAATGAGTCTCAAGAGCGTTACGTGATCGCTGTGCTTCCAGAAGACTTAGCCCGTTTCGAAGCAATCTGTGAGCGTGAACGTTGTCCTTATGCAGTAATTGGTGAAGCATTAGAAGAAAAAGACTTAGTTGTCGACGATCCGCATTTCAATAACAGCCCTGTTGATCTACCCATGTCTGTTCTTTTTGGTAAGCCACCAAAAATGCATCGCTCAGTAAACTCTGAATCTTTTACCAAACCGATGTTTGACTCCAGTGTGATAGATATAAAAGAAGCGGCTGAAAAAGTTCTGCGTCTTCCGTGTGTGGCGAGCAAAAGCTTTTTGATCACCATTGGTGATCGTTCGATTACCGGTATGGTGACGCGTGATCAAATGGTCGGGCCGTGGCAAGTTCCTGTGGCTGATGTTGCGGTAACCTCAACGGATTTAGTCGGGTTTACGGGTGAGGCTATGGCTATGGGTGAGCGTACTCCGCTTGCTAATATTGATGCGCCTGCCTCTGGAAAAATGGCGGTAGGAGAAGTCATTACAAACTTGGCAGCTTCATCTATTAATAAAATTTCCGACATTAGATTATCCGCAAACTGGATGGCTGCTGCCGGTCACCCGGGTGAAGATGATAATTTATATAAGACTGTTCAGGCTGTTGGTATGTCGCTTTGCCCAGAGTTGGGGATTTCGATTCCTGTCGGCAAAGACTCCATGTCAATGAAGACGGTTTGGCAGGAAGATCACCAGACCAAAACGGTTACATCACCCTTGTCTTTGATCATAACCGGTTTTGCACCTGTTGTTGATGTTCGCAAAACCCTGACGCCAGAGTTAAAGCGTGATCAAGGTTTGACAGACTTGATCTTGATTGATTTAGCAAATGGTCAAAATCGCCTAGGTGGATCTGCTCTTGCGCAAGTATATAAAAAGGTAGGGGCTGTTACACCAGACGTCGATGACGCTGAAGATCTGAAAGCATTCTTTGCGGTAATTCAAGGTTTAAATAGTGACGGTAAGCTGTTGGCATATCATGATCGCTCAGATGGTGGCTTATTTACGACCTTAGCTGAAATGAGCTTTGCTGGTCGTCTGGGTGTTGATATCAAGCTTGACCTATTGGCTGAGGATACTTCCCATTTTGCAAGAGAACTGTTCAATGAAGAGCTAGGCGCGGTTATTCAAGTTAAGCAGGAAGATACAGAGACTGTATTGCAACAGTTCACTGCGGCTGGCTTGGGTGAGCATACCTTGGTTATTGGTCAGCCGAATGAGGATGACCATATTCGCTTTACCTTTGATGATGAAGTCGTGCTTGAAAATAAGCGTAGTTATTATCAGCGTATTTGGGCTGAAACTAGTTACCGTATGCAAGCACTTCGTGATAATGCTGAATGTGCACAAGAAGAGTTTGATGCCATTCTTGATGAAAAAGACCCAGGTCTTAATGTAAAACTGAGCTTTGATCCAAGTGAAGATATTCTGGCAGAGTCTTCCGTAGCGCCAGCAATATTAAAGGGTGTTAAGCCAAAGATTGCTGTATTGCGTGAGCAAGGTGTGAACGGTCAGGTTGAAATGGCTGCCGCCTTTAGCCGGTCTGGCTTTCAAGCAATAGATGTTCACATGAGTGATTTAATTTCCGGTAGACGAAATTTGAGTGAATTTAATGCTCTGGTTGCTTGTGGTGGTTTTTCATATGGTGATGTACTCGGTGCTGGTGAGGGGTGGGCGAAATCGATACTCTTTAATCAATCTGTACGCGAGCAGTTTGCACGTTTCTTCGAAAGTGAAGATACACTTGCTTTAGGTGTGTGTAATGGCTGTCAGATGCTATCAAATTTACGTGAACTGATACCGGGTTCTAAATATTGGCCGCACTTTGTGCGTAACCGTTCAGAACAGTTTGAAGCGCGCGTAGCATTGCTAGAAGTTAAAGAGACTAACTCCATGTTTTTAAGTGGTATGGCAGGCTCTCGCCTACCTGTAGCGGTGGCGCATGGTGAAGGCAGGGCAGAGTTTTCAAACTCTCAAAAATTACTTTCACTCAAAGAAGCAAATCAATTGGCGCTTCAATATGTTAGTAACTATGGCGAGGTGGCTACAAGTTATCCTGCAAACCCCAATGGCTCCCCTGAAGGATTAGCCGGTGTGTGTTCTGAATCTGGTCGCGTCACGATTATGATGCCTCATCCTGAGCGAGTTTATAGAACTGTGCAGAACTCTTGGCATCCTCGTGATTGGTCTGAGGATGCACCTTGGTTGCGTATTTTCAGAAATGCTAGAAAGTGGTATTTATAAGAAATTAATAGGAAAATAATATTTTGTTACAAGGATGTAACGGAATGTAAATAACTGTTGTTTCTTTGTTTCAGTCAGTCTGACAATATGCTGACAAATTGTTCAAGATTGACCCCGTTTAATTAAAAATAACAATAATAATTTGACAATACTTCAAAAAGTGGCATTTTTCTAAATTCTTTATGCACATATTTGCTCTAACTTGGTGCCTGAAAATCAATTTGCTTGAATACAACTTTTAACTGGCTATTGACATATTTAAGTTGTTGATTTATAAAGATAAAATAATGATGCTCAAAAAAGTAGCAACTTAAGTTAACCCCAGTAAAAATGGGCGATTCGGTAGACTCTCCAAAAAGTATCCCCAGAGTTATCCACAGTTTTTGTGGGTAAGTGTGAGTTGTGGTTTCATTTCTTTCTGTCAATAGAAAAAGTGAAATTTGCCAGGCTTTAAACAACTTTTTTGAATAAAGAATAACAAACTTATGTATAAAATATCTTTCTTTGTACCTCTCGATTATGCCGAAATCGTAAAACAGGCTGTATTTCAGCAAGGCGCTGGAAAAATGGGGGGGTATGCTGACTGTAGCTGGGAAACTTTAGGTACAGGCCAATTCAGACCCCTTGAGGGGAGTGACCCATTTATCGGAGCAGCTAATAAACTTGAGCGTGTTCAAGAGCTGAAAATTGAAATGCTTTGTCACGAGAATTTAATAGAGTCGGTGATTTCAGCATACAAGCAAGCCCATCCTTATGAAGAGCCAGCCTATGATGTGATTAAATTAGAGAATTTTTAGCTTGAAGGGTCAAAGCAATATTTCAGTAGTATTAGAGTTTAGGGAAGTAACCAAAGTTTTAGCATTTGCTAAAATTATGGTTCACACGGAAGCATAAGTTGGCGTCATTCTGTTTTTGATATATAAGTCCGCATTCTTGTCATTGGGCGATCATTGTTAAATGGCTTATGTTCGCACAAAGCAGTCTCTACTAGCGGGTTCACATATATGAGCTAGTATTAGCCTGATTACGACCCACTGCCGTCATTCAGGCATAAAAAAAGCCACTTCAAATGAAGCAGCTTTTTATAAAGTATAATTTTTAAAACTAAGTTTACTTTTTCATCTTACGACGGGATAAACATACGCCGAAGATACCCAAGCCCATAAGAGCTAAAATTGAAGGCTCTGGTACATCCACTGCATTAATTGATAGAGTGAAATATGCATGATTACCTACAGATTGATCATTTGACCAAATCCAATGCGCCGAAGAATCAATTTCATGCCTTACGCCCCAAGGGCTAATACCATTATGACCCTTATCAACTACTGCTCCATACCCTGACCAACCAGTTGTGCTAACTAACCAATCAATAGTATTAGTGGTAACAAAATTAGAACCATTTGAAAACAAGTGATCAGAACCCGACAAAGTGAAATCACCTAAAAAAGCACTCAACCCATTTATGTAGTCTCGAGCATCTATATGCAAGAAATAATCCTGACCTGCTGTAAGAGATGCATTCACTCCACTAGTAGTAGGCCAATTTGTACCACTCCCAATTAATACACCTTGTACATTATCATCTGTAGAGATATATGCATGAAAAGCATTATCAACATTCAAGCCACCCGTTAACAATGATGCTTGAGCTCCCGTGCTCACAAATAAAATAGCCGCAATAAATAATTTAGATACCAAGTACTTCATGTTGATTAAACCTTTTTTGTTTTAGATGGTTTTTTGAACGCATTATGCGTGCCACATTAATATTACATCAATATAACAAGAGCTTATAATAAACCCTTATATACGGGATTTAATGTGTATAATTTCCTGACATTTTTTTGGATATTATGTAAAGTATTTTTACACTTTCGAATTTGGTAGAGGTAAAGCTGAAGAGTCGTTTTCTCTGATGAAATGCTGGGGATGCAAGTCTTAATTCCAAATATTTGAATTTGCCGGATCATGACATCAGTTCAATAGCCCAATTTCTCATTTTGAATCAATTAATAGGAGCAGACTTTAATGACCAGTTTATCCATTAAGCAGAGCTAGGTAGCATCACTTGCGACAGGACTGCAATTGGCACAACTTCGGCATTGATGAGTTTGCCCAATCTTTGGGGGAATTTTCTGCTAAGACTTTGGTCCTTTCCCCAAGTTAGCCAATTGTTGGTATGAGGCTTTTGTGCCGGTAGCTCAACGCAACGGATTTAAGAGTTTGAGCTTAAGCTACTCGGTGTCACTCTTAAAACTTCTTCAATCGTTGTTTGGCCTTTAGATATTTTATTTGCGCCACTTAGACGAAGCGAATGCATACCTTCTTTTATTGCCTGTTTTCTTAAATCTGTTAACTGGCCCTGTTCATTAATATGTTCTTTTAGATTCTCTGATAAAGGCATAATTTCATAAACGCCCGCACGCCCCCTGTATCCTGTGTTTCTGCACGCAAGGCAGCCAACGGGCTGATGTGCTTGTTTGGGGTGAAGTGTGTTCCAGGGGCGGGTGAGCATTTTCCAGTCTTCATCCTGAATTTCGAGCGGTGTTTTGCATTCATCACAAAGTGTTCTGACTAATCTTTGCGCCATCACACCTAGTACGGTTGCTCTGATTAAATAGGGAGGTATCCCTAATTCCATCAGGCGAGTTATCGCGCTGGGCGCATCATTGGTATGAAGTGTAGATAAAACCAAGTGACCCGTAAGTGCTGCTTGAGTTGCCATTTCAGCTGTTTCCAGATCACGTATCTCACCAATCATTATTATGTCCGGGTCTTGCCGCATTAAAGCCTTTATGCCTGTTGCGAAATCAAGATCTATGCTGTGTTGAATCTGCATTTGGTTGAATGCGGGTTCAACCATTTCAATCGGGTCTTCAATGGTACTAACATTTACTTCATCCGTGGCGAGTTCTCGAAGTGTTGAATATAGCGTCGTTGTTTTGCCAGAACCTGTAGGGCCAGTTACTAAAATAATACCATTTGGCTGGCTGATCATTTTTTCCCAACGCTTTAAATCCTCTTGGCTAAAACCTAAGTCGGCAAAACTACATTGCAAAACATCAGGATCGAAAATGCGCATCACTAACTTTTCACCAAAAGCAGTGGGGAGAGTTGATAGCCTTAATTCTATTTCTTTTTCGAGCTTGTTTCGGGTTTTAATTCGGCCATCCTGAGGTTTACGCTTTTCCGCAACATTTAAACGCCCTAGAATCTTCAAACGACTCGTGACTGCTAAGCCAACTTTCGCCGGAAACTCGTAAACATTATGCAATACGCCATCTATTCGAAAGCGAACTTGGGCAATGTCTCGGCGTGGCTCGATATGAATATCACTGGCTCGTTGATCAAAAGCATATTGCAGTAACCAGTCCACAATATTGATGATGTGTTGATCATTTGCATCCGGGGTGCTTTGATTTTTTCCCAGCTCGAGCATTTGCTCAAAGTTTTGTGTATACGACTGACCCTCCGTTTGATTGCCTGCTTTATTGACTGAGTTCGCAAGTTCGTAAAATTCAATTGTGAATTTTTTAAGGTCTGTCGGGTTGACTATAACGCGTCGAATGTTCTTTTTCAGGATGTGTTTTAAATCCTCTTCCCATTGGTTTACAAAGGGTTGAGCGCTGGCAATAACCACTTCGTCATGATGAATTTCAACAGCTAAAATCTGATGCCGTTGTGCGAAAGCAAACGACATAATGCTCGCAACTTTATGGCTATCAATTTTTAAGGGATCAATTTGAAAAACGGGCTGTTTCCCCCAGTTTGCAAACCAATTGACCAGGTTAGACATTGTAAGTGCTTGGCCGTTTGGTTGGTGGAGCTTTGCATCGGCAATGGTTTCTAGTGGGTGCTGGGCTGCTTGTTTTTTGCCTTTAGGGGTCTGTAAAACTGCTTTCGCATCCTGGGCTGATATCAGGTTGTCTTTCTCTAACTGCCAAATAATTTGGTTAATGTTAAGTGCTTCAGTTTGAGAAGGTTGTGGCAACATGATTAAAGGCTCTTTTCTTGATGGCATTGAAAAAAAGGATTTCGCTATTTTCGAATCTCAGCAAAGTAAGTATTAATCGCCCTCATAAAAAGGCGAGTAACGCTTTCATTATAGTTGGCGACCCAGGGTTCGCTCCCATTTTATATAAAACATAGATGCTAAGAATAAAACTACCGTTAACGCTGTGATGAAAATATCAGTATTGGCAGCCGAAGACAGGAATGTTTCTACAACCGATTGGGTGAAGTAGAATAAAATGATAAAGCAAAGCCATATGTGAGATCTCAAAGTGTCCTTCACTAATCCAGGAAGAATGATGAGAAGGGGGATTAGTTTTACAAGTAATATAATTACCACCGAACTGCCTTCTGGAATAGCCGCAGGCAAGCTTGTGATAATCATCATTAGTAGCATCAGTACATAGCTTGTCCATGTTAGGTGTAATGCTACGATATTTTTAGTTGGGCGTTGAGTTGTTATATTCATTATACAAGCTTCAATACATTTTCAGGAGGGCGCCCAAGAACTGCTTTATCGCCTTTGACTACAATAGGCCGCTCAATTAACTTGGGATATTCGGTCATTTTCTCAATTAAGAAAGTGTCTTCTAGATTCACGTCTTTAAGGTTTAACTCTTTATAAGCATCTTCACCTTTTCTAAGTAACTCTCTCGCGGAAATACCTAGCTTCTTCAAAAGAGTATTGATAGTTTTTGCATCTGGCGTACTTTCAAGATATAGAATTACTTCAGGTTGAACACCGTTCTCTTCAAGTAGTGCTAAAGTTTGACGTGATTTTGAGCATCGTGGGTTGTGATAAATTTGTACGGTATGAGTCATAATGTTCTATTTGGTTCTTTTAAGATTAAGTGGATTGAAGGTATTTACCTAAGAGCTTCTCATTATTCTAACAGGAGTAGAGCTTGAGATTAAAAATTGTTTTTATGCTTTGTGCATTTATGTTTGTGACCGGCTGCAGTGATAGACGTTTGACATTTATTGACGGCGATAAAATAAGCCTAAGTGAATTTGATGGACGCTGGCTTATCATTAACTATTGGGCCGCTTGGTGTAATCCTTGTGTGACAGAGATTCCTGAGTTGAATGAGTTTAATGAACGCACTGATGTCGAGGTATTGGCTTTTAATTATGATCAGCCAAATGAAGTGGAACTCAAAAAGCAAATTAAAAAGTTTGATATTCACTATCGATCATTAGTAGCTGAGCCATCACTTGTTTTTCAACAAAGTAAACCGACTGGCTTGCCAGCTACTATGGTAATTAGTCCACAGGGCGAATTTATTAAGTGGCTTTATGGCGCTCAAACAATTGAATCTCTATCAGAAGCAATAGCTAAGTAGCCGAATGATATGGCGTTCAACTAAGTACTTGTTTGGGGCATTCATTCATAACTACTGTAAAATTTTGCTCTTTTAATGTTTTGGCAGCATTGTCATTGATGACGCCTATTTGCATCCAGACTAAGCTTGGTTGCTTTTCTTTAGGGAGTGCCAACACTTCTTCGCAGGTCTCGCCAGCAGCTTGGCTGTTACGGAATATATCGACCATATCAACTTTAACGGGCAGCTCATCAAGCGAGGCATAAACTCTTTCATTTAAAATGCTTTGTCCGGCAAGCGCAGGGTTGATGGGAAAGACATTGAAGCCTTTAGCTTGTAAAAAATGCATGACTTCATAGCTTGGACGATGTGTTTTTTGGCTAGCGCCTACCAAGGCTATGTTTTTTACAGTTGAAAGCAGGTTTTGTAATTCAGCTTTTTTCATAAAATTACCGACTTGAGTTCTATGGCTGTTTATAAGAGATCTTTGCTATGCTCGTAAGGTCGTGCAAAGGTCGCTATCAGTAATTTTAATCATAAGTTAATTAACACATTAAAGTGAGTGCATCTTGTGTATTTCAAAGACTGCCTGGTTATCAGTTATCAATTGTTGCTAAATTTATCTAGGTATAAAACTGGTGAATTAGCACTTAAACGATAGGGAAAACATGCTACTATTGGACGCTTTTCTTCTTCTATCATGGCACCTGATCAAAGGTACTTACAAGTAAATTTCGAATTCATACGAGCTAAAATGTCACTTAAATTCATCCACTTAAAGATCCATACTGAATACTCACTTACGAATGGTCTTGTGAGAATAAAGCCTTTAATTGCGAAAGCTCAGGCAGAGAATATGCCTGCGATTGCGATTACTGATCAGTCTAATTTATGTGCGTTAGTGAAATTTTATAAGGCGACTCGTGGTGCGGGTATAAAGCCTATCATTGGTGTTGATATTTGGCTTGAAAATGACGCTGAACCCAATAATCCCCATCGAATGACCTTACTTGCTAGGAATGATAAAGGTTACCGTAATATCACGGTGCTTGTGTCTCAAGCGTTTACCCAGGGGCAGGCGTTAGGCAAAGCGATTGTTAAACGTGATTGGCTGGTGGAAAAAGCAGAAGGCATTATCGTGCTGTCTGGTGCAAAAGACGGTGATGTTGGTCGAGCCTTGATAAATGGCAAGTTGGCAATGGCTGCTGAGCGCGCCAAATTCTGGATGAGTTTATTTCCAGAGAGTTTCTACCTCGAGTTGCAACGGACGAACAGACCAGGGGATGAGGAGTGTGTTCATCTGAGTGTCCAATTAGCACAAGATCTAAATTGTCCGGTTGTGGCAACGAATGATGTTCAATTTTTGATTGAAGACGATTTTGAAGCGCATGAGGCCAGAGTGTGTATCTCTGATAGTGATACGCTTGATAACCCTGCAAGAACCAAAAAATATAGCGATGCCCAATATTTTAAATCTTCAGAGGAAATGTGCGCACTTTTTGAAGATATTCCGGAGGCTATAGAGAATACTGTCGAAATAGCCAAGCGCTGTAATGTCGAAATGCGACTTGGTGAATACTTCTTACCGCAATACCCTGTGCCTGATGGCATGACCATGGATGAGTTTTTTAGAAAAATCTGTCGAGATGGTTTGGAAGATCGCTTACGTTTTATCTTGGCAAAAACGCCAGAGGAAGGGCTTCAGGAAGCTAAAAAACCATATATTGATCGCTTGGAGTTTGAACTGGATATCATTCTTCAAATGGGCTTTCCCGGTTACTTTCTAATCGTAATGGATTTTATTCAGTGGGCGAAGAATCATGATATTCCAGTCGGCCCGGGGCGAGGTTCTGGTGCGGGTTCTTTAGTCGCTTACGTGCTTAAAATAACCGACTTGGACCCATTGCAATACGACTTGCTGTTTGAGCGTTTCTTGAACCCAGAAAGGGTATCCATGCCTGATTTTGATGTCGATTTTTGTATGGATGGTCGAGATCGGGTTATTTCATATGTGGCAGATCATTATGGCCGCGAAGCCGTTTCTCAGATTATTACTTTCGGTACCATGGCCGCAAAAGCGGTCGTGCGCGACGTGGCGCGAGTTCAAGGCAAGTCATATGGTCTGGCAGATCGTCTTTCAAAAATGATCCCATTCGAAATTGGCATGACCTTATCGAAAGCGATTGAGCAAGAACCTTCTCTAAAAGAATTTCTAGCGGACGATGAAGAAGCTCAAGAAATATGGGAAATGGCAACACGCTTGGAAGGTGTCACCCGAAACGTCGGTAAGCATGCGGGTGGGGTGGTGATTGCGCCAACAAAGCTGACAGATTTTTCTGCGCTTTATTGTGATGAGCAGGGCGGTGGCCTTGTGACTCAGTTTGATAAAAATGATGTGGAAGAAGCGGGCTTGGTTAAGTTCGATTTCTTGGGCTTAAGAACGCTTACGATTGTCGACTGGGCACTTAAAATGATTAACCCTCGCTTGAAAGCAGAGGGCAAAGAGCCGATCAATATTGACCATATTCCATTAGATGATCGTGCATCTTTTGAATTGCTGAAAACAGCAGAAACAACCGCAGTGTTTCAGCTTGAATCCCGAGGCATGAAAGACCTGATCAGACGGCTTCAGCCGGATAATCTAGAAGATATGATCGCACTGGTTGCATTATTCCGACCTGGGCCTCTTGAGTCAGGCATGGTTGATGATTTTATCAATCGTAAACATGGCCGTTCACCGGTTGCTTATCCGCATATTGATTACCAGCATGAAAGTCTTAAAGAAGTCCTTGAGCCAACTTATGGCGTTATTGTTTATCAAGAACAGGTCATGCAGATAGCGCAGGTTCTGGCGGGTTATACGCTTGGTGGTGCGGACATGCTTCGTCGAGCGATGGGTAAGAAAAAACCTGAAGAAATGGCGAAGCAGCGTGATACGTTCAGGGAAGGCGCGATATCTGTGGGTGTTGACCCAGACTTGGCAATGAAAATCTTCGATTTGGTTGAAAAGTTTGCGGGTTATGGTTTTAACAAGTCACACTCGGCTGCTTATGCGGTGGTGTCCTATCAAACACTTTGGCTGAAAACGCATTATCCTGCCGAGTTTATGGCGGCTGTATTTACTGCGGATATGCAGAATACTGACAAGGTAGTGACCTTGGTCGAAGAATGTCGCCAAATGAAGTTAAAACTGGTATTGCCTAATATCAATGTCAGTCAATATACCTTCACGGTAGATAGTGAAGGTCAGGTAGTTTACGGTTTAGGTGCGATAAAAGGCTTAGGCGAAGGCCCTGTGGATAGTATTTTAGCCGCAAGGGAGCAAGATGGCCCCTTCAAAAATCTCTTTGATTTCTGTGCACGCGTTGATTTACGCAAAGTGAATAAGCGCGCATTAGAGGCTTTGATTCGCGGTGGTGCCATGGATGAGATAGGGCCAAGTAGAGCAAGGCTTCTTGCCACAATTGAAGAAGCAGTGCAAAGAGCTGAACAAAATACCCGTAACCAAAATGTCGGTATGATGGATATGTTTGGTGAAGTGGTGCCCGATGAAAATGAAGATGTTTATAAAAATAGTTTGGGTGTTCGCGAATGGAGTGAAAAGGAAAGGTTGACTCAAGAGAAAGATACCTTAGGGCTTTTTTTGACCGGCCATCCATTCGATGAATATGAAGAAGAAGTTCGAAAATTCTCACCTAATTCTATTTTGAATTTAAAGCCCAGTCGCAACAAAATAAATGTTGTCGGTCTGATTGTGGCTGTGAGGCTGATGAAGAATAAGCGTGGTCAGAACATGTGTTTTGTGACCTTGGATGACAGAACTGCCAGGATTGAAGCTACTTTGTTTTCTGAGACGTACGAAAATAACAAGCATGTTATTGAAAAAGACCAAGTGGTGGTGGTTTCGGGTGTTTTGAGTATGGATGAATACTCTGGTGGTATGAAGCTGCGAGCCAGTGATGTGCAAGGTATCGCTTCTGCGCGAATGGCCTTTGCGAAAAATTTGAGCGTTCGGATTACTCAAGATCAGTGTTTGCAAGGCGTTATTCCAAAAGTCAAAGCGCTTTTGTCGGGTAACTCGTTTAAAGCGCCAGTACAAATCAATGGCGATAAAGAGCCTCAAAGTGGCTGTAAAGTGCTAGTTAAGTACCAGCGGCCCGAAGCAAGTGCATTAATTGAGCTGGGAGCGCCATGGGCTATTGAGCCTGCTGATGAACTAATACAAGAGCTACAGTATTTGCTAGGAAGTAATCAGGTTTCTTTGGTTTACTAAGTTAGCTAGGGTCTTTCTTTGCAAATAAGCCGATAAAATGGCTTATAAATAATATTTCTTCCGGATGCTTGGCCTTCTAGTAAATAAAGTAGGTAGATAAGGAAGTAAAAATTAGCGACAATGCTCGGCTAATTATTTAAGGTTAATCGTATTTTTTCTTATTTATTGAACTAAGAAATAGGGCTTATGAATTTATATTATCTTGATTTCGAGCAACCCATTGCTGATCTAGAAGAAAAAATTGAAGAATTGCGTCTCGTTGGGACAGATAAAGATCTCAATATCAATGAGGCAATAGAAAGTTTAGAGCACGAATGTAAAATTCGTACTAAAGATATTTTTTCAAAGCTGACTGACTGGGATATTGCGCGCTTGGCTCGTCACCCAAAGCGGCCATATACCTTAGATTATATAGATTTGATTTTTGATGATTTTGAAGAGCTGCATGGCGACAGAACATTTGCAGATGATGCTTCCATTGTGGGTGGGATTGCTAATTTAGATGGACGTCCTGTCATGGTAATTGGGCATCAAAAAGGCCGTGAAGTTAAAGAAAAAGTGAAACGAAACTTTGGAATGCCGAAGCCAGAAGGTTATCGTAAAGCCTGTCGGCTAATGGAAATGGCAGAGCGTTTTTCATTACCCATCATCACCTTTATCGATACACCGGGCGCCTACCCGGGTATCGGGGCAGAAGAACGTGGTCAAAGTGAAGCAATTGCAAAAAATCTTGCAGTCATGTCTCGACTGAAAACGCCGATTATATCAACTGTTATTGGCGAAGGTGGTTCTGGCGGCGCGCTGGCAATAGGTGTTTGTGACCGTTTGAATATGCTTCAGTATTCTACTTATGCGGTTATTTCACCTGAAGGATGCGCATCTATCTTATGGAAAAGTGCAGAGTTTGCTTCAGAGGCCGCTGAAGCGATGGGTGTGAGTGCAAAGCGACTTAAAGAGTTGGAACTTGTCGATACTGTCATTCCAGAACCCTTAGGTGGCGCGCATAGAAATAGGGAAGTTATGGCAGCTAGTTTGAAGAAGCGGTTGGTTGCAGATCTGAAGCAGCTTTCCTCGATAGAGCTGGTCGACTTGGTACAGCAACGATACAAGCGTTTAACCGCTTATGCTAAAAATTAACCCTCTAGAATCTATTTCAACTCTGAATATAAAGATTCAACATGCTATTCAAGCTATTCCTATAAGCGATCACTACTTTATTGCCTTAAGTGGCGGTATGGATTCGGTCGCTTTAGCTTACTTCTGTCTACCCTATTTAAAAAAACATACAAATAATATTCATGTTATTCATGTCAATCATGGACTAAGTCCTAATGCTAATGATTGGGCTGATTTTTGTGTGCAAATGTGTGATCACCTCGGGCTTGTTTGTCATATTGAAAATGTAAGTGTTGTTTCTGAAGGGAAAGGGCTTGAAGCCGCCGCTCGAAAGGCGAGGTATAAAATATTTAGTCGCTATCTGAAAGGCGGTGGAGTGTTGTTGCAGGGTCATCATTTAAATGATCAGGCTGAAACAGTGCTTATGCGCGTTTTCAAAGGCTTAGGGCCTGAGGCAATCAAAGGGATTCCTCAAATGAGACCTTTGGCTCATGGGCTGGTGTATCGTCCTTGGTTGGAGATTCCAAGAGAGCTTATTAAGTCGGCTGTTGATTCCTTTGGTTTAACTTGGGTTGAGGACGAAAGTAATTCGGATCTGCGTTTTGAAAGAAATTATTTGCGGCATGATGTGCTTCCTCTGCTCAGTCAAAGGCGATCAACTATTCTAAATGACTTAGCGCGAACTGCAAAAAAATCACAAGAGTCCGTTGAGTTTATACAAGCGTGGTGTGAAGAAAGTAAGTCACGCTTCTTAAGTTCTCGATATGCTCAATATCGGGCTGTTGATCTAAATGAACTATTTAACTTTTCAGGCTTACAGCAAAAATTCATCCTACGATTTTGGTTTGATTCACTTGGTGTAGTGCATCCCAATGAAAATAGCTTTCAACGAATTTTTGATGAGTTGTTAACAGCTAAAAGTGATAGTAAGGCAGAAATTTGTTGGAATGATTATATTTTGCGGGTTTTTGATAAGAGTTTATTTTGTTTGAATCGATCACAGGCATCAGCTTTTCAAGTGGATGATTTTATGCCTATCAGTATTTTATTGGCTGACTTGAAAGAGAGCCTATCTGTCATGCTCCCAGTTGGTCGCTTAAGTATTACATTAATTGAATCAAGTGAACTAGCGTTTGATGATATGAATAGGGAGTATGCACCGTCTGGTAATGGCTATGAATTAGTGTGTCAGCTGCCAGAATCCGTTAATGGGTTGGCAATCAACTTTAGAAAGGGCGGGGAAAAGATCGGTCTGACTCAGACGCATTCATCTTCTCTGAAAAAACTCTATCAAACTAAGAAAGTGCTGCCATGGATGAGGGATAAACTACCTTTGATTTATGCAAATGATGAGTTGGTTTGTTCTATGGCTGGGTTTGTGAGTAATAAGTATAAACTGGCTCAAAATAACAATAATAGCCAAAAAATAACCGTCAAGTGTCTGCGCTTTCGCTTTGAATTGATCTAATTGGTTTTTCACTCGGCATTTACTTGCATCTCTTGCTGAATAACACTAAAATTTCGCGCTCTAAAAAATCGCGAATAATGCATTTGAAAATTAGATAGGGTTTCTTTATTAAACAATTATCTATTTAGGTGTTTCTTCGTTTACTTTCACTCCTTGCTTTTTAACAACGTAATTAAAAAGCTATAACCCATAGGGAGAAATTATGCGTCATTACGAAATCGTCTTCTTGGTGCACCCTGATCAAAGTGAGCAGGTTCCAGGAATGGTAGAACGATATACTGGTCTAATCAAAGATAGCGGTGGTCAAGTTCATCGTCTAGAAGACTGGGGTCGTCGCCATTTGGCTTACCCAATTAATAAAATTCACAAAGCACATTATATTTTGATGAATATCGAATGTAACGGTGAAGTGTTGGAAGAGTTATCTCATAACTTCCGTTTTAACGATGCTATCATTCGCGATTTAGTTATTCGCCAAAAAGAAGCAATCACAGAAGAGTCTCCAATCAAAGCTTCTCAGTCACGTGATGACCGTCGCTCTGCTCCTAAGCGTCCAGCTGAAAGTTCATACGATGAGTCAGATGAAGAATCAGATGCAGAAGACGATGATGTCGATGCAGATGATTCAGAAACTGAAGCTTAATTATTAATTAGGAGAAACCTATGTCACGTTTTTTTCGTCGTCGTAAATTTTGCCGCTTCACTTCTGAAGGCGTAAAACAGATCGACTATAAAGATTTAGAAACCCTTAAAGGTTACATCACTGAAACCGGTAAAATTGTACCTAGCCGTATTACCGGTACTAAAGCTAAATATCAGCGTCAGTTAGCAACAGCTATCAAACGTGCTCGTTATTTAGCTATTTTGCCTTACACAGACAATCATCACGAATAATTGTCTGTTGGTACGTTTACCAACAAAGATGTAATTTTAAGAGTAAAGATGAACCAAATGGTTGATCTGAAATTGAGTAATAAGAGAGTGTCCTGATGCATGAGTTAGCAAAAATCGCCATGCGAGGGTCTACACAAGCCATACTATTAGCAAGCATTTCGATGCTTATTCCTATGATGTTTTGGTTTAGTGCAGCAGTTGTAGCTTTAGTTACACTGCGACAAGGCTTTAATCAGGGCGCGGTTGTTTTTTTCTGGACAGTCTTACCAGCAATGGTTTGGTTGTTAAGTGTGCAAGATCCAGGAGCGTTAATCGTATTGGTTTTGTCATTTTTAATGGCAAATGTTTTACGAATAACAACATCTTGGCAGGCTACTTTGGTTGCGGGCGCATTAGTTAGTTTGATATTGGGTTGGATATCACCTTATATCATGCCCGGTTTGATTGAAGTCTTGATGAGCTTAGCTGATGAGTTTTTTAAAGAGTTAGCGAAGCAATCTGACCAAGAATATAACGGTCAGATGCAGGAAGGGTTTCAATCATTAATGATCGCTGGTTTTGCGTCATCATTTTATGGTATCGCAATTGGCTCTGTCTGTATGGCAAGGTCTTGGCAAGCGAAATTATTTAATCCAGGTGGGTGGCAAGAAGAGTTTTACCAAATCCGGGTTCAGCCTCGCTTATTGTTTTTGGCTTTATTATTAATATTAGTAACGCCAGCGTTAGGTTTGAATGCTGCTGTAGTGGTATTTACTGCAGTAATGCTACTTATATTTGGTGGGATAGCCTTGGTACATAGCTTAATTGCTAAGAAAAAAATGACCATTCAGTGGTTGATCGGTTTTTACTTATCGATTTTTTTGTTATTTCCAACTGTATTAATCTTGGTTGCGACAATAGCAGTGATTGATAGTTTTATTGATTTTAGAAGCAGGGTATCTGAAGCATAAATCCTGTTTTCTACTAACTGAACTTGCTCAATATAGTTTAAGAAAAGATACATGATCATAATTTCGTGTATTAATTTAAATAAGGGTGGTCAAAATGCATATAGCGCATTTTGATGCTGAATGAATTTAGAAAATTGAATTGAGGATCGCGAGATGGAAGTTATTCTACTCGAGAAAGTGGGTAAATTAGGTAGTCTAGGGGATAAAGTAGCTGTTAAGGCTGGTTACGGTCGTAACTTTTTAATTCCTACTGGTAAGGCTGTTCCAGCAAATAATGCAAATATTGCAGAATTTGAAGCAAGACGTGCTGAGCTAGAAAAAGCAGCGGCTGAAAAACTAGCTGCTTCACAAGCCAGAGCAGATCAACTAAATGAAAAAGTTGTTACTATCGTTTCTAAAGCTGGTGACGAAGGTAAACTTTTTGGTTCGATCGGTGTGCGTGATATTGCAGATGCAATAACTGCAGCTGGCGTTGATGTTGCTAAGTCTGAAGTTCGCTTGCCAGTTGGTACTTTAAGAACTGTTGGTGAATTTGATATTACAATTCAGCTACATAGCGAAGTGAATGCAATTATTAAATTAGTAGTAGTTGCTGAATAAGATTTAACTTTCTAAATCTTTTTCATTCTCGGCAATTTCTGTATTATTTTTTAAATCAAATGCTGTATTTTTAATATTACAGATATTGGTTTGTATGAAGAATATTGAGATTTTGCTACTTTTACGGCCTGAAAATATTTTGAATATTCTCAGGCCGTATTTGTTTGTGGTACCCGATTTAATTATTTCAATGGACATTTCTTAGAGGAAGTTGGTTTTGGCTGCTGTAGATCAAGAAACTCAAAAGTTAAAAGTACCTCCTCACTCTATTGAAGCAGAACAGTCTATTTTAGGCGGACTCATGCTTGATAACAGTAAATGGGATGTTGTCGGTGATCGCGTTCTTGAAGATGATTTTTACAGACAAAACCATCGGCTAATCTTCCGTGTTATTTCAAAGCTAGCGAGTGCAGGTTCGGCTTTAGATGTGGTTACGGTGGCTGAAGAACTTGAGCAAATTGGAGAGCTAGAAAATGCGGGTGGCATGGCTTATCTTGGATTACTCGTTGAAAAAACACCGAGTGCAGCTAATGTTAGGGCTTATGCAGAAATAGTTCATGAACGAGCTGTTTTAAGGCGTTTAATCTCTGTATCGGGTGAAATTTCTGATAGCGCCTTTAACCCCAAAGGTAGGACGACTTCTGACTTATTAGACGAAGCCGAGCGTAAGGTTTTTCAAATTGCTGAAAGTCGTTCAGGTCAAGAAGGAGGTCCGCAATCCGTTAACCCTGTGCTGACAAAAACCCTTGAGCGAATAGATCTTCTATTTAATTCAACTGAAACGATTACTGGTGTCACGACTGGCTTTACAGATCTCGATGAAATGACATCTGGATTACAGCCTTCCGACCTTGTTATTGTTGCAGCAAGACCCTCCATGGGGAAAACGGCTTTCGCAATGAACCTGGTTGAAAGTGTGCTTATCAAAGCGAATAAGCCTGTCTTAGTTTTTAGTATGGAGATGCCTGCTGACTCAATCCTGATGCGGATGATTTCTTCATTGGGGATGATCAACCAGACCAGAGTGCGAAGTGGTAAGTTAGAAGAGGATGACTGGCCTCGGTTAACCTCTGCTGTAAGTATGCTAAAGGATAGGCCGCTTTACATTGATGATACAGCAGGCTTGAGCCCAACAGAGGTTCGTTCAAGATCTCGAAGAGTGGCTCGAGAGATTAAAGAAGACTTTGGGATGATCATGATAGATTATCTTCAGTTGATGCAAATTCCTGGATCAACAGAAGGTAGAACAGCTGAAATATCTGAAATATCACGATCATTAAAAGCTTTAGCTAAAGAATTAAATTGTCCGGTTGTTGCTTTATCTCAGTTAAATCGAAGTTTGGAGCAAAGAACAGATAAACGTCCGATGAACTCAGATTTACGTGAATCAGGTGCGATTGAGCAGGATGCCGATGTTATTATGTTTATC
>JBFJZQ010000014.1:0-19694 GCA_041622015.1 Oleiphilaceae bacterium | reverse complement strand
CTCAACCAAAGAAATGGATGGGAAATATAGCTTTAATCAGGAGCGCATGATTATCACCAGTAAAGGCCAATCTTTCGAGTTAGATCAAATAGTTAGTGTGAGACTGAAACAAGTGGATTGGAGCCGAAAACAAATTCAATTTGCTTTAGTAACAGACCAGCCTGAAGCAATAAGTTCGGATAAATAATGCCTTGTGAGACATATCCTACAAAGCTTTAGGTTATGTCTTCTTTTATTACTACAGCGACTTTCGTAACATGTATTTCGTAGGGACACAAACACATATGGAACATGTCGGGATACAAGGATTATCGAGCAGGACTGCTCTTTGCTATGGAATAGCCTAGGATATAAGGAACATCACGGATAGACGCAAAACAAGGAGCGTCAAGGAAGATTAAGGATAGCAACGACTAATGGATTAGTAACGGAAGCGCCGATTTTGAGGGTACTGCATGGAATGCGGTACCCTTTTCGCGTTTGGGCTCGAACAATTTTCTCTTTAAATATTTTCATTCTGCTTATTCTTTAAACCAATTAAACCTGCAATCATAAACTCACTCACAATCTTTACGTAGGTCTCTTGATCTGTCACCGATTGACAGTTGATATCACCATTCCAGATCATCCCAATGGCACCATCAAAGGTTGCTTCAAGCCCCATCATTAAATGCTCAACCGGCATCGCTGGAAATAAGCCCATTTCGATGCCTTTTTGAAGGATTTCACCAATATAGTGTTCAAATTGTTTATCCAAAGCTTCAAATTGCTGCCTAATCTCGTCTGTCAGTCGCTCACGAAAGTCTGCGCGCTTACAATAAAAAGACATCTTGGCTTCAACAGGGTTATTCAAAAACAAATCAAATGAAATTCGAATAAGCTGCTGAATCGAGTCTATGACTGCTTTTTCATCGAGTTGTTGTCCAAAATCTATCACGCCGTAAGCATTCAAAATACGCTTTGAAAAATCGG
Organism: Oleiphilaceae bacterium; assembly: GCA_041622015.1. GTDB lineage: Bacteria > Pseudomonadota > Gammaproteobacteria > Pseudomonadales > Oleiphilaceae > PZPK01. The sequence continues at coordinate 18,722 of JBFJZQ010000014.1, read as the reverse complement.
TTGCAATGTTTGCATAAATTTCTTCTTTACACGTAAAGTGCTTATATACCGTACCTTTGCCGATCTCAGCTTTTTTTGAGATCTGCTCTACGGTGACCGTTTCCCACCGGGGGCCTTCAAATAAACTAATGGCAGCTTTTAATATCTCTCTTTCGCGCTTGGCAAATTCAACTTGTTTACGGCTTGGTTCAACAAGGCCTTCTTTTGGCATGATAAATTCTCTTTAAATCAAAATACATTTAGCAGTATTAACAAAGTAAATATCAATTAATACTCTTGCTTTATGTTATCTATAAACAGCTACAGGGAATGATTTTTTAATGCCTGCACCATGGTTTTGAGCTCTTTAATTTCGGCTCTCAAGTCCGCCAAGGTTGGTTCTCCCTCATGCTCCAGAGCTCGCGCTTTTGCATGCTCATCCTCCATCACATTCACCACTATACCGATCACCATATTCAAAAAAGCAAAGGCGGTAAGAAAGATAAACGTGAGATAATAAATCCAGCTCAAGGGGTACACTTCCATGGTTTCATATTGAATATCTGTCCAGTCCTCAAAGGTCATGACTCTAAACAAGGTCAGCATTGATATTGCAATATTGCCCCACAGCACCGGGTTAATCGTTTGAAACAAGAAGCTCCCGACAGCGGCGTAAATATAAAAAATAATAAACATCAAAAGCATGACATAACCAAGTTGAGGCATGGCTTTTAATAAGGAATTAATCAGAATGCGTAATTCAGGCACCACAGAGACCATTCGCAAAACCCTGAAAACCCTGACCAAGCGGGCCAATAGTGCCATTTCCGAGTCGTTGTTAGGAATCAAGCTAATCAGAACCACCAGGGTATCAAAGACATTCCAGCCACTTTTAAAGAAGACTTTTTTATTTGATTCAGCAATAAAACGTATGACAATTTCGACTAAGAAAAACAGCGTGATAAAAATATCTAAAAATTGCGTCAATTTTAAGGCATTGTCTGAAAGGGCATAGGTCTTTGCGCCGATCTCAAGCGCCGAAATAATAATGATAAAAATAACAAAGAATTCAAAAAGTCGATTATCTTTTAGGCTTTGAAATTGAGTTTGTAACTGGGTGCTAGAAAGTTTCATAAAGTCAGTAATGATTGTCCGAAAATAAGTGCGAGTTGTGCTATCCCGGCAAGGGCTCCAAGTATGCCGCCAATAATGATCAATTTAATTTCATCTTCTTGGAAGCAGGGACGCAGTAAATCCTGAAATTCTTCAGAAGGCAATTGTTTCATGCGCTCAGACATAATTTCTTTTACAACTTGTGCTCTTTGGTGATTAAACAAGGGGTCTTTAAGTGTTTGCGTGGATAAGTCTATGGCCTTCAGGCCAGTGTCTTGCTTCAGGTCAGCAAAGCTTTTTGGCCCCATTGCTGCTTGTGTCAGGGGTTTAATGACACCGACGACCTCATCGACTAGATCTTCAAAATGCCGCTGAATAATGGCACGTGTTCTGGGCGCTTCTTTTCCTGTGAGCATGGCCTGAACGATCAAGTCTACGGTGAGAATTTCCTCAGTGACAATCGTACAAAACGCATCTGATACTTCAGACTGGCGCTGAAGAAATAAGCCGTGTATTGATAGCCCCATAAATTTTACCGGAGCAACCGGACGAAAGATCATATTCAAGGCTAACCAGTTAGTGACCCAACCCACCAAAAACCCACAAAGGGGTAAAACAACAGGGGAAGGGAAAAAATGCCACAATAACAGTTGCGGTAAGCCAAAAAAGAAACCAAACCACAAGCCGCTTTTGATGATAAACGAAAACTCTTTTTCACCACACTCTAAAAATATTTTATTAAGTAAGGTCTTATCTTTTTCCAAATGATCAATGACCATTTCTTTTAGATCAAATAATGACTCAATCTTGGGCGCAATATCTGCCACCAAGTTATCCACCACTTTTGGCAGTTCATCTTTTACTCGACTGTAAACAATGTGTTTCACAGGCTTAGGTAAGTTTTGCCATAAAGTGCGATGACGCTTGCGCATAATTTCATCGACCAGCTCTTCCAGGCGAGGCTCGAGCGAAGATAAGATATGTTTGCCAATAATTTCGGGGTTCATTTGCTGTATAATTTCAGTCACTGAGCCCAAACGAGACAAGGTTGAATCAACGCTAATTTCAGCCATCTTCCTGGCCTTGGAGGGGATAATCCCTTGCCAACCTAAAAAGGGTTTAATGCCCCAAAAATTTATAGGATAAAAAGTGAGCTTGATTGCTAACCAATTGGTGAGGATACCGACCAAACCAGCAATGACGGGAATACTGAATAACTTGAGCAATTCGATAGTACTTTCTGGTAGCATTAGGCCGCTCTAATTTACGATGTTTCTATTGATTTGATGCCTGCTTAATCTCTGGCGGGCCTATCCGGATTGCATTTTAGTATGCTATCACATAGGATTCCCGATATTTTACTATGAATAGGCAAATTATGTCGCGCAGGACTCTTTTAGAGAGCGGATTAGTGTACCGTCTTATACTTACTCTTGGGATAAGTACTCTTCTTTGGATCGGCATTTTAGTTGTCGCTAGGTAATCCATGTTGCTATCTTTTGACAACCTCACCCTCGGCTATGAAGCTCACCCTGCCGTTCACCATTTAAACTATGGAGTTAAAGCAGGTGCGCTCATTGCACTTGTCGGCCCAAATGGTGCAGGGAAGTCGACCTTATTCAAAGGCATCATGGGGCAAATTCAGCCTCTAGACGGCCATATTCATTTGAATGGTATTGAAACAAAAGATATTGCGTATCTACCGCAACTGAACCAACTGGATAGAAGCTTTCCGATCACGGTTCAAGAGCTGGTGGCGCTCGGCGCTTGGAATGAAATAGGTGCCTTTGGCCACCTAAAGAATAGCCACAAAGAGCAGGTTGCCTTCGCTTTATCTCAACTCAACCTCAAAGGCTTCGAAAAGAGACTGATATCTTCATTATCCGGTGGACAAATGCAACGGGTATTATTTGCCCGTTTACTCGTTCAAAATGCCCAACTTATTCTATTGGATGAACCTTTTACCGGTGTTGATAGCCGCACCACGCATGATCTCTTGCATATGATTTCAGCCTGGCACAAGCAAGGTAAAACCATCATTGCGGTGCTTCATGATCTAGAACAAGTACGCCAACACTTTCCGGAATGTTTACTTTTATCTCGGGAACCTATTGCATTTGGCGCAACCAGCGAGGTGTTAACAGATGCCAATTGGCTTCGCGCACGAAAATTAAATGAAGCCTTTGATGAGCATGCTGTTTATTGTGGTTCACATGAGGCGCCATAACTATGTTTGAACTATTCATCCAACCCATTGCCGACTTTTCATTTATGCAGCGCGCCCTCATTGGCTGTATTGCAATTTCAATTAGCGCAGCACCTGTTGGGGTATTTTTGATGCTTCGACGGATGAGCCTTACCGGTGACGCCATGGCTCATGCTATTTTACCCGGTGCCGCCGTCGGTTTTTTTATTGCCGGCTTATCTATAGAAGCCATGACCATTGGTGGCATCATTGCCGGCTGTGCCGTGGCCTTGTTGTCTGGTTTGGTTTCGCGGATGACTTCGGTGGCAGAAGATTCAAGTATGGCTGCCTTTTATCTAATCTCCTTGGCTTTAGGCGTACTCATCATTTCAGTGCGCGGTAGCCAGGTAGATTTATTACACGTCCTCTTTGGGTCAGCTCTAGCGTTGCATAACGAAGCACTCTATTTGTTGGGCGGAATTTCTACGCTAACTCTGGTGACATTGGCATTGGTGTTCCGCCCTTTAGTTTTAGAATGTATGGACCGCCTTTTTCTTCAGTCTGTCAGTCATTTAAGCCCATTGGCGCACTTTTCATTTTTAATGCTGGTGGTGTTGAATTTGGTCGGTGGCTTTAATGCTCTAGGAACCTTGCTTTCTGTTGGCATGATGATATTACCTTCTGCAGCAGCACGTTATTGGGTAAAAAGCCTGGATATGTTGCTATTAAGCTCATGTCTAATCGCGATTGCGAGTTGTTATATCGGCCTGCTTCTTTCCTATCATGCTGGCTGGCCAACGGGTCCCGCGATCATTTTAACACTCGGTTTTGGTTATGTTATTTCGTTTATGTTTGGACTCAATAACAGCCTCACAAGCCAATACACCAAGAAGAAACATTTAAGTGCTTAACTATTATGTCGAGGTTTTATGAAATCCTGGTTCAAATCAATTGAAAATGATCCCACAGATAGCACATATCCTGTTGAAAAAATTCTTGATGAATTAGTCTTTAATGAAGACGGTCTGATCCCAGTTATTTCGCAAGACCATAAAAGTAAAGAAGTGCTTATGTTTGCATGGATGAATCGGGTCTCTTTGGAAGAAACCTTAAGTACCTCTAAAATGTGTTATTGGTCCCGATCTCGGCAAGCTTTTTGGCGTAAGGGTGAAAGCTCCGGCCACTGGCAGAGCCTTATTGAACTGCGAATTGACTGCGATGGTGATGTTTTACTCGCCTCTGTGAATCAGGAAGGCGCAGCTTGTCATACTGAACGCAGAAGCTGCTTTTATTTGAAATTCGAAGGCAATAAAGTGCGTATCGTTTAAGGGCAGTTTAAGCCAATTTTAAAGATTGGCTTTATCGATGATCTTGGTGGTTGAATAACCATCCACAAAGGTCAGCACCTTCACTTCTCCACCACGCCCCAATACATGATCTGCCCCAACAATGGTATCGATCGAATAATCTCCACCCTTCACTAAAACATCCGGTGAAAGCATTTCAATAATATTTTTTGGTGTATCTTCTTCAAACCAGGTCACCCAATCAATCGCCCCCACCGCTTCTAATACTGCCATACGGTGCTCTAATGGGTTTATAGGGCGCTTACTGCCCTTCAAACGCTTTACAGAGTCATCAGAATTTACTGCCACAATTAAGCGATCACCCAAGGCTTTAGCCTGCTTGATATAGGCCACGTGCCCTGGGTGAAGAATATCAAAACAGCCATTGGTAAAGACTATTTTTTCACCTTTGGCCTGGGCCACTTTTAATTGATCCAAAAGTTCTTTGGGTGATAAAACACCGAAGTTACTACTATGAATTCGCGCCATCATAATGGCTTCTAACTGATCTGCCGAAATAGATGCAGTACCCAGTTTACTCACGACATAGCCTGCCGCCTGGTTTGCATATTCCACTGCATCACTAAAACGCTTGCTGCTGACGTATATTGCTGTCAATACTGCAATAACCGTATCTCCAGCCCCGGTTACATCGAACACTTCTCGTGCTGCTGTCGCCAAGGAGAAGGGGGCTTTGCCTTCTTCAAATAACACTAAGCCATCCTTACCTTGAGTGACTAGCAACGCCTTCCAGTTATATTTTTGTCGTAATGCCTCACCGCGAGATACCAGTTCTTCTTTGCTTGTACACTTGCCGACAATTAGTTCAAATTCGCTTAAATTCGGTTTCACCAAGGTTGCGTTTTCGTACAGTGAAAAATCATTGCCTTTAGGGTCAACAAAAGACGTCACCTTATATTTATTTGCTAACGCAATTAATTCTGTAATTCCAGATAAGGTGCCTTTGGCATAATCTGAAAAGATGACGGACTGACAAGTCTGAATATGTTCTTCAACCAATTTATAAACAGATTGGGCATGTTCAAACTGGGCAAGTGACTCTTCAAAGTCAACACGGATAAGCTGTTGTTGACGGCTGATCACCCGTAACTTGGTAATTGTTGGCGAGGTTAGACTTTTAATCAGATGGCAATCGACACCGGAATCTTCAAGACACTTTTCTAATGCAGAGGCATGTTCATCATTGCCAACTACTCCAATTAAAGTCACCGCAACCCCTAACTTAGCCAGACCTAAGGCCACGTTAGCCGCACCACCGGCACGATTTTCTTCCCCAGAGACTTTAACCACCTGCACAGGTGCCTCTGGAGATATACGTGAAGTCCCGCCATGCCAGTATTTATCCAACATAACATCGCCAACAACCAGCACGCGTTTATTTGTAAAAGTCAGGTAAGAAGAGTTCATCGTCAGAGTTTATTCCACTAATAAGCATCGATTTTTAAGGGAATGCATTTTATCATACAAACCGGTTTTATTTCATAAGCTAAAAAACCTGCTGAAATTAAGCTATTTTTTAAACTCACCAGGCAGGACAAGGCGATTTATACATGCTGGATTCACTCATCAACGATTGCCAAGACTATCTGTTCGACAATTTATTAAGCAAGTGGTTGAAGCATGGCCTTCATGCCGACTTAGGTTATAGCTATGAAAGCTTAAACCATGATTGGTCTGTTAACCACGTTGGCCGTATCCGCTTACTAACCCAATGCCGTCAACTTTATACTTTTTCACATGCTTATATTGAAACTAAAGATGAAAAGTGGCTGAGCGCAATTAAGCCACTTTTTAACTTTATCACTTCTCACTATTGGCTTGATGAGTCTTGGATTTTTGCCTTAAATGATGATTTAACGATTAAAGATAGCCACACAGACTGCTATGCCTTGGCCTTCGTATTACTCTCATTTAGTTTTTACTTTGAAGCAAGCAAAGACAAGCAGACACTTGAATTCATTGAACGCACTCATTTATTTTTACAAGAAAAAATGGCCTGTCAAAATGGTGGTTTCTTAGAAGCGTACCCCGGCGATCAGGAATCGGTAAGAAGACAAAACCCCCACATGCATTTACTGGAAGGTTATCTGGCTGCGTATAAAATCACCCAAAACAAAGCTTATAAAGTTGAAATAGAAAAATTATTACTTCTAATGAAAGCGCGTTTTTTTGATAGGACGTCGAATAGCTTAATTGAATTCTTTAATGCTGATTGGTCTAAAAAAGAAACATTAAGTGCGCAGATTGAACCTGGCCATCACTTTGAATGGGTGTGGTTGCTTCATCAAGCTACCGAGATTTTCCCCAATGAGAACTATGTGGAGATTGCGGATGCCTTATGGACAAAAGCCTGTGAGTACGGCTTTGATCCGAAAGGTGGCATTTATAATCAGATTCATGCTGAAACAGGGTTACCGCTCGACCTTGAAAAACGTATTTGGCCGCTGACTGAATACTTAAAAGCACTTTGTGCTCATTTGCCAAATTGTCCAAGCACTCAAAAAAAGGTAGTCAAAACACTCGAATTTTTCTTCAGACATTACCTTAAAAAAGACGGTTCTTGGGATGAGTATTTAGACAAAAATAATCAGCCTAAACCTCACCCTTTACCAGGTACCACCAGTTACCATATATTTTTAGGGCTGATCGAAACCATAAATTGGTCAAAATCGAAATATTAGTTTTATATTAAGGAAGAGGTTTGAACTTAGAGCCTCAAACAGGGTTCTTGATTTTATGCTGCTAAAAATGCTTGCTTTAAGGGCTTATGCAGCACCTTATCATACAAAAAAACCAAGGCTGCCCTCGCTTGGTTTAACCGCGCTCTCGAAAGAGACATGCTCTTCGTCACATGGCGCAAGAAGTCACTGACATTTTTTTCTGTTAATAGCTTTGGGCTTTGCAAATCATAATAAGCAAGATACTGACTAATCCAGTGCCGATATGTATGGATTGTGCGAGTGCTTAAGTGTTGTGTTTTAACTGCTTCAGCAAGCTCTGTTGATAAGCCAGGAAGGCATTCATCTAATGCAATGACATTACTCATATTGATTCCTTTTTTTACTGCTTATGAGGCTCTATGCATAACTCACTATCCTTGTGCGAGCCTCTTATAATTATTTTTTTATCGTGTTGCGGGTCAACAAAAAGGCTAACCCAAAAATGAGGAAGCGAGATTAACTCTTTAATGCTTCAACTTCATTAATATATTTTTTCATGGCCTGATCTTTTGTCTGGCCTTTTAATTCTTCCCATGCTGAATATTTTGCGCGTGCAACGAAATCCATCATGCCGGGTTTTTTTCCAGAGACATCACCTTCAGTTGCTTGCTTGTAGAGAGCATACATTTGCAGCTTTTGTTCATTAGATAGTTGAACTTCACCTTCTGAATTTTGAACAAAATTTACTGTTTCTTCAAATTGCTTTTGTAGATCGCTCATTTCAGGCACCTCCTGTTTTAAAGTGGCGCGATTATAACGTGCTTATTTTGAGATCGGTAGCATTTATATTAAAACTAGCCCTTGATAAGCGTGTATAATCAGCGTTTTTTGTGAACCCGTCTTGATTCCGACAATTAAATCATCAATCAAAGCGACTTTTAACTAGGACAGTTTATGCCTTCAAAAAACAAACTTAATAAAATAGTCAGTAATATAAATGCGCTACCAGAATTTCTAAGATCAAAAGCCCTATCTACTTTTTTTGGAAAGATGGTCAAATTCACGGGCACGGCAGGCATTATAATTGAAGAGCTCAATGATCAAAAAGCGATCATTAGTTTAAAAAATAAAAAGGCTGTTCAAAACCATATAGGTTCTGTTCATGCTGTTGCGAGTATTTTGATTGCCGAGTCAGCTAGCGGTTATGTTGTGGGTATGAACATTCCCGATACAGCCGTTCCTGTCATTAAAACTATTAAGGCTGACTATACAAAACGCGCCAAAGGCGATATGAAAGCCGTTGCCTCTTTAACCAAGACGCAAATTTCAGCGATGCAGACGAAAGAAAAAGGTGAAACCAGTGTTAAAGTAACCGTCACCGATGGTGAAGGTAAAGAGCCAATTGTGATGGAAATGATTTGGGCATGGACTCCAAAGAATCGTTAATTCGGAAGATCACTAATTTCGGCAGACTTTGTTTTATACGAAAAGTGCCGATTATAGGGTTTGTTGTTGCACTTCTTGCAAGTGCAGCATTTTATCTATGCCATGCCTATGACCAAAAAGTGTGGCAAACACTTTACAACTACCACTCCGAGCACTTGCTGGAAAAAGAACAACTTCTTTATCAAGACTTTTATCAAAAAAGACTGGCTATCGAGCAGAAAGGCTCTGAAGCGCAACTTAAAGTAATTACTGATGCGATCACACAGCAAGATAAAAAAGCCCTGACGTACATCATATTATCTGACCGAAGCTTTCGGGATTTCCTTTCGCAGAAGGCTTCAATTTATTTTTCTACCAAACAAAAAGACCACTGGTTAAGCCATAATACAACGCTGACTAAGCATTTAAACCAATTATCAAGCTACCGCTTTGCACTGATACCCGAACAGTTTATTGCATCCCCATCTATTGCAAACTTAGTGACCTATAACTTCGTCGATACTAGCTTAGTAAATTTCTTATCCAATATTTTTATATTATTGATCTTATGTTGCATCATTGAACAATACCTAAAAAGAAGCTGGATATTGGGCGCATTTTTAATGGCTTCAATTATCTATGCATGCAGCTATCTTTTTGTTGCTGATTCCTTTACTCCGCCTCTTCAATCGTTGAATGGCATCGTTTATTTTTTCTGTTTTGCCTTATTTTCGGCAATGTTTAAGGCTCAATATCCGACAAGGTTTTCCAATTCTAAGCTGCTTGTCTTTATTGGCTTGTGCATTTTGGCAGTGAAGATTACCCTCGATATATACATGCATTTGCTAACTGCCCATATTCTAACTTGTCTGATACCACTTTGCTTATTTGGTCTAATCCTTGGTTGGCTAGTTACTTTGCCGACTGCGATTAAGACTGAATCTTTACCTTCAGACATAAAACCTAGTGATTTTCTATCTAAGCAAACCAGACATCTATATTCTGAAGCTATGACTGGCTTGAGTCGTTTCAATTTTCGTTATGCTCGGCAAGTCCTAGAAAAACTAAGAAGTGAACAACCAAATTCTCTTAACATTCTAGAGAGTAGTTATCATTTAGAAAAATTGCAGCCTGATGAATCCAGCTTTTGGACAATAGCGGAAACTAGAATTGAACATTGTTTAGTTTCTCAGAACTACCTTGATATGGTGTCGATATTTCAGGATGTTCAGAAAGCGGCACCTAGCAGACTCAAAGCCGGGCAGTGCATTTCAGCAGATCATTACCTAAAAATACTCATTGTATTTGTGAATCATGGGGATACCGAAAAAGCAGAACGTGCTTTTATGTTTCTTGAATTAGCAGGTAATGAGGTACTGGTGAAAGAAGCATGCAAACTGCTCATCGAACGCTTTTCTCAAGCACAAAATATTCACAAAAAAGAACATTATATGGCTCTCTTGGAAAGCTATGCTGAAAACACATAATTGGCTAAACCTATACGCAACTTTTCATTAGGAAAATAAATGTTTACCGAAACCATTATTGATTTGATTAGACATGGCGAACCTGTCGGCGGGCATAAGTTGCGTGGCGCATTAGATGATCCACTCTCTGATTTAGGCTGGCAGCAAATGCACACTAGCGTTCAAAATATTCAGCCATGGCAAACTATCATCACCTCGCCACTTTCGCGTTGTCATGATTTTTCAACACATTTAAGTTCCCAACTAACACTTCCTTTGACCATCAATGAGCATTTTAAAGAAATTAACTTCGGCGCCTGGGAGGGCCAAAGCATCAAAGAACTTATGCAGAAAGAACCTTTAGCACTTAGGAATTATTGGCAAAATCCTGATGATCATGCGCCTGAAGGTTCCGAACAAATGCAGAATTTTTTAGCCCGAATCCAGAACGCTTGGACTCAGCTTATTGAAAATGAAAAAGGCAAACATAGCTTACTTGTTTGCCATGGTGGCGTGATCCGCGCCATCATCATGCACGTCTTGGGTATGCCAAAAGAACATTTATGGAATATAGATGTGCCTTATGCCAACGTTAGTCGAATTGTTTATCACCACTTTCCAGATGGCGGAACAACTGCTCAATTGAAATTCCATCAAGCACACTTTCCGAGCAACTAAGTTGATTACCACAGTAATGCTGACATCAAGTTATTTGATTGCTGGAATTTACATCGAATGTTCAAAAATAAGTGCAATTAAGTATATCTGCACGAACCTGATATTAGAGATTTAAATTCAAGTTTTGATCTCATCCAATAAACCCTAGCCGGCTCGAAAGCCCGTAATTGGAACGCTCCGGGGGACTGAATTATTAGGAAAATAAGGCTAGTTTGGCTGTCGGTAATGCATTTCGATGCCCCGAAAAAGCGTACTTTTTGAAAAGGAAGAGTTGTTCAACAGTATCCGCTGTAAATGATCGTAAGCGTCACGCGAAGCACACCTGTCATCTAACTTCTAAATTAACATTCCAGGGCAATAGATCTGACAGGGAGTCATCATCGTCACGCTCGCTCAATACACTCAGAATATGATGCAGATAATCGAATGGCACGAGGTTGTTCGCTTTCGCTGTTTCAACAATACTGTAAAGAACACTACTGGCATGAGCACCACTAGTGGTGTTTGAGAACAACCAGTTTTTTCGCCCTATCACGAAGGGTTTGATTGCTCTTTCTGCACGATTATTATCGATATTCAGATGGCCATCTTCAAGATAGCGAGTCAGCTTGGGCCATTGATTCAAACTATACGCGAGCGCTTTGCCTAAAGCCGATTTAGGCGGCACCTGCAGAATCGACTTATCTAACCAGGTTTTATATTCTTCCAGCAAGGGTGTCGCATGTTCGGTGCGGTAAACTTGTTTTTCTACTGGCGTTTTATCTTTAATCAGCGCTTCAATACGATACAGCTTTTTGATGTGACTCATCGCCCAAGTAGCTTTGCCTGCTTTAGGTTTACCTTTACTTTGCGCAATATCGGCTTCTTTGAATTTGCGCCGTGCATGCGCCCAACAGCCCACTAACGTAGCTTGGGTTGATTCATAGCCTTGATAACCATCTACCTGTAAATAGCCTGAGTGTCCCTGTAAAAATGTAATTGCACATTGGCTCGCCCGACTTTCATGGAAGTCGTACAGGACGATATTGGGTATCTCAGAATAATTATTTTCAGGTGAGTCAGTGCCCGTGCAATATAACCACATATAGCATTTAGCTTTGTCGGACTCGATCACCTTGAGTGTCGTTTCATCAGCCTGAATCACCCCCTGCAGCAAGAGTATTTGTTGCAGTTTGTCATAAAGCGGTTTGAGTAAGTCTGCGCACTTCAGCAACCAGCTCGACATCGTTTGTCGGCTGAGCGGGATACCATATTCTTTAAAAAGGTTCTCTTGACGATAAAGCGGTAAGCCATATTGATATTTACTGGTAATAATTTGGCTTAACAAGCTAGCCGTTGCAAAGCTTTTTGGAATAGGTGAAGCCGGAACCGGTGCTTGTTTAATCGTGACCTTCGTTGCATGTTGTTCGCAATGACGACAGCTGTATTTGGGTCGCACATGTTCAATGACTTTGATCTGGGCAGGAATGAATTCAAGCTGCTCGCTTTTATCTTCACCCATGCGATGTAATTCATTACCACAGTCATCACAGCTTTTGTCTTCGTCTGCCAGGTCGTGAATGATGACATCGCGTGGTAAGTCTTTTGGTAAAGGTTTACGAACCGGTTTCTTGCGCTCGTAGGTAATGGATTCTGTTTCGGCTTCAGCAGGCTCTGCTTCAAGCTGATCTGCTAATTGCTCAAGCTCATTAAATAACTCACCCTGACCCGGGTAGCCTTCGGCGCTTTTACCAAACTGTTTATGCTGCGCTAAACGAAACTGTTCAGTAAGATAAGCGATAGTCGCATCTCTTTCTGCAAGAAGTTTCTTCAGTAAAATAGGGTCGTCAGGAAGTGATTCAATGTCTGTTTTCATGTGTGCATTTTAACAAAATGCACGCTAACTAGCTGTTTTTATTTACACTATTTACCTGATTTTACTAGATAATATTTTGATAGCTGACAGCTTGATGACCAATAATATCATAGCCTTCGAGCAACCAAGACAACTGCTGTTCATTCAATTCTAAACACGCCTTATCAATACGACTCGGCCATTTGAACTTATCTTTTTCAAGCCGCTTATACCATAAAGCAAAGCCGGTTTTATCCCAATAGAGTATCTTCAATTTATCCTTGGCTTTGTTGCAGAAAATGAACAAGGCGCCACTCATGACGGGCAGATTCATCTCTGACTCAATAATCACAGAAAGGCCGTTAATCGATTTCCTGAAATCGACAAACTGCCGATGAAGATAAATATGGGAAGGCTGAGCAAACATCTTCATGATAAGCCCTTTATCACGCTGACTAAAAAGTCAGAAGAAATCGTATCAGAAAAAGACAGCTCACCTGCTTGGGTGATTAGCGTGATAGCTTTCTTAGGGCGTGTAACTTGAGTGACTTGCTCAGGCACTTGCCGAACTACTTTCGCTTCGACAAAAGTATTACCCTTCGAGCGTCGCTGCTTATTGAGGTAAAACGAAGAGGTGCTGATTTTATGTATGGAGCAAAATTCTGCGACGGTTAAGCCACTCTCTTTTTGATAATCGAAGATGCTTGGCCAGTCGTGTTTGGCGTTTTTGGTGTTCTTTTTAGTCATGTGCTAGCTCCTTGTGAATTTTGGAACTAGCGTAATTAACTGATGAGCTTGATATTAGGTGTGCTTGGCTAGACGTTTACAAATGATCACTTTCAATCATACCTTCTGTGATCAAGCTGGCTGTTTTATCCTTATCTACACAAGGCACCTGAACAGCAACAATGCGGTGTGAGTTCAATGGGTCGCTGCAACACGATATTTAAATATAAGAATAGGAGGCGCGAACGCCTCCTGCTAAGTATTATTGCCCTGAAAAGTTAGAAGCTAAGTACTTTCCACTAATCGTATAGAAGACGTAAAGCGTTTGCTTTTCAGGCTCTTCAATGGATTTATTCTGAAATGTCACGACCCATTCAGGGCCATGTCCATATGATTTCTCTTCCACAGACTTAGCCACTACGCCTGACCAAGAAGCATCAATCTTTCCTTTCTTAGCCAACTTTTGAACATGCTTTGTTGCTTTCTTGACAGCTTGCTCACTGGTGATAGGCCCACTCTCGTGACCATGATCATGAGAGTGACCTCCACCTGGCCCCGCCAATGCTGTTTGACCAAATAGGAATATCACAACAAATAAAGACACTCTAATTAAGTAATTCATAAAAAATCCTCTTTAAATTATTTTAGTTTTAATCAATAGAATCATGAGACGAGCTTGGCCTTTGATTTGCCATCTCTATATCCATTTTCTGGTGTTCGTGTACATGGTTATCGGCGCTGAAACCGAAATCATCTGGATGCGCTACGTGCGAATAGCCATGCAACTGCTGCAATAGAAGCAACACGCCAAGAGACATTAGAAAAACATTAGCTGCGTTACTAAAGTTTTTGAATGACTTGGTTTTTCGCCAGCCAGCCAACAAGGCCAGCATCACTGCTAATGCAGCGACTTGACCAAGCTCAACACCCAGGTTGAATGAAAGAATTTTTAGGACCAGACCTTCTTCTACGAGAGGTAACATTTGTAAGCGAGTTGAAAGGCCAAAGCCGTGAATCAAACCGAAAATAAACACCATTAGTAGAAGATTTGGAGAAGCGACGTTTAGATACTTTTTAAACCCACCAAGATTGTCAAAACCTTTGTATATGACGGTCAACGCAATAACTGCATCAATAAGGTAGTAATTTGCCTGGATATGATAAAGCGTCGCAAAAAGCAGCGTGATCGAATGTCCGATTGTAAAGGCTGTTACGAACTTAATAATGTCATTAAATCGAGTCAGAAAGAAAACAACACCAAAGAGAAAGAGTAAGTGGTCATAACCTGTGACCATGTGGCTTGCGCCTAACTCAACAAAATCCCAATTAGTTGCTTCTAGCGCTTTTGCCTTATCCGCTTCAGACATGCCATGTCCAAAAACGAAGCTACAAATAAAATAGAAACCAATAGCGATAGGCCATCGGCATTTTTTAAATACTGATAACATTATTTACCTCAATAATAAGTGCTAGCGTTTGCTAGTAAAAAACTATGTTTAAACGTGAGAGGAAAATAAGATTGGAGGGGCTCTAGCCTTAACCTTAGAGCGAAAATGAAAGCAGCGATAGTCTGAGGTTTTTTCAACATAGCTTAGTGTGGCTAAGCTCTGTTCACAGCAAGGAAAACTGGATACTAGAACAGCTTGCGATTCTAGATCATTCAGCCACTTCCCGCACTTTACTGTCCAGTCTTGGCAAAACTCGACTATCTGAGTGGTATGAGCGTCTTCATCAGAATCAAAAGCATCGACATGATGAGAGGCGACATCATGGGTTTGGACTAGTTGAGAGTGGGTATGGACTATTTGAGAGTGGGTATGGTCGTGTCCATCATGGTCATGGTTAGATGCTAAGTGAACATGCGCCGAAGCGAACTGCGTTGAAAGAAATGCAATCGCTAAGAAAAGTTGCCAAATTTTGCTTGTCAAAATATTGCGCATGAGTCGGCCAGAATTTAGATGTCAATGAATTATAATTGTGGAGTCGTTCCGATACTATCAATAATTAATGATGGAATATTTATAAACTATGTTCAATAAAAGATATTGTTCGTGTCAAAAGAAAGACCAAACAATACTGTGTTCACTGCGATGCTTTTGGCTCTCCTTTCTGCGTTCCTATTCGGCATTGCGACCCTTTAAGCAAATGGTTATTGAATGAACTGTCTCCGCTAAAGCTTGCTGGTTTCTTATGTTTAGAGGCAGCGATGGCAGTAAGTGATCAAAAAAAGACCCACTCGGTTATTCCAAAAAAGCTGGATGCATGAAACCACTTTAGCCTATTTGGAACTTTGAGAAAGATAGTATTCAAATCTTTATCTATTGTAATGGTAATCACACCGATACAGATCATCAGAGCCTAATGCGTTGCAAAAATAACTTGAAGTGTATTGATTGATATCAAGGTGAATCATTGAAAGCGTGCAACCTAGTCAAAAAACGACTATCTACTCGAGCGAACCATGAGCACGATCCCTTTTTTATCCCCCTTAAAATCATTAACAACTCACTTTGAACGGATGATCGATGGCCGGCTCTGGCTGAAGGTGATCATTGCGTTATTTTTAGGGGTGATAGTCGGGGTACTTTTAGGGCCAGACTTGTCATTAGCATCGCCAGCTTATGTGAAAATCATACCGCATGGTTAGCCTTCCCCAGACAGATATTTTTAGCGATTATTCAAATGATTGTTGTACCTTTGGTGTTGGCATCGATTATTTTAAGTACGGTCTTAGTGGGTGTGGGTATTCCTGAAGCGGGGATTGCTTTGATATTGGGCATTGATCGTATATTGGATATGTGTCGAACTTCTATTAACGTCTTAGGCGACATTGTCACCTGTACAGTTGTCGATTCGTTAACAGAAGACGACGAGTCTCAGGAAGATCTTCCTGAAATTGAAAGTGCTTCACTCCCAAGAACTTAAGACTAGCTTTCCTATCATATTGCCCTGCTCTAGTTTTGCATGAGCTTTTCTGAGATTTTGAGCATTGAGGGGGCTTAGTGTTTCTTTTAATGTGGTTTTTAAAATACCTTCATCAAGTAAGCGGGCCACTTCATTTAAAATATGATGTTGTTCGATCATATCGTCAGTTTTGAACATCGCGCGGGTAAACATAAATTCCCAGCTGAAACTGACAGACTTAGCCTTTAGTTTATTCAAAGCCAAAGGCTGAGTATTATCGACGATGCTACAGATATGACCTTGTGGGGCGATGAGTTCGACCATGTTGTCAAAGTGTGCGTCGGTGCTGTTACAGCACAAAATGTAATCAACCGCTTTAATGCCTAAGTCCCTAATATCATTCACTAAGTTGTGATGGTTGACGATAAAATCAGCGCCCATTTCTTTGCACCAAGCGACTGTTTCAGGGCGGGATGCGGTGGCAATAACCGTCAAACCGGCAAGATTGCTCGCTAATTGGCAGGCGATAGAGCCAACCCCCCCTGCGCCACCGAGAATCAAAATACTTTTTTGAACAGTCTCGTTTGGCAGTGAACCATCTAAATTAATACCTATACGGTTAAAAAGCGCTTCCCATGCCGTAAGTGCGGTTAAAGGAATGGCAGCAGCCTCTTCGATGGATAATGATTCGGGTGCATGACCAACGATGCGTTCATCAATCAAATGATATTCGCTGTTAGAGCCCGCTCGAGTAATATCGCCGGCATAAAATACCTTTTGCCCCGGGCTAAATAAGCTAACAGCTTCACCAGTAGAAACGACAGTACCGCAAGCGTCCCAGCCTAAGACCTTAGCTTGCTGTTCTACAAGATCTTTGGGCGCACGTACTTTAGTGTCAACGGGATTAACGCTCACAGCATCTACTTTGACGAGTAGGTCATGACCTTTTGCTTGAGGCAGCGGAAGTTGTATATCTTGTAAACAATTTTCATCGGTAACCGGTAAATAGCGTGTTAAGCCAATGGCTTTCATTGAGTCGGTCATGGCTCTAAGTCTCCAGTAAATTATCGAGGGTTTTATCGTAACTAGGGGCAAAAACTTCTAGGAAATAATCCACTTCTGGGCGCTGCATCTCTAGTAAGCGCGCATGGACAATCTCTTCTGCTTGGATGAATTCTTGATTGCCAGCACGCAACTCGGCACGGCACTTTAACAAAGCAGATAAGCGATCAGCAGCCTTAAGGAGTATTTTGTAGTCTTCGGACAAGTCTTCTTCAATGAGTACAGTTTTAAAAGCGTCTTGAATACTAGTAGGTAATAGGGCTAACAGTTCATGTTGCGCTTTTTGTTCAACCCCTTTATACGCCCGACGCATCGCTTCGGAATGGTATTTAACCGGCGTCGGCATATCGCCGGTAATCACTTCAGTGGCATCATGATACAGCGCAATGGTTGCTATTCTGTATGGGTCAATGTCAGAGTCAGGGTTCTGCTGTGTGTGTATAACGGCTAAAACATGGGCAAAGGTAGCGACCTCCCAAGAGTGAACAGCGACATCTTCATGAATGGCATTACGCATCAAGCTCCAGCGTTTTATCCATCTCAGGCGGCTGATGTAAGCGAAGAAATGACTTAAAGCAGGCATACTTTAACGAACTCCCAAGGTAAATTTGGAAGAAATAGTCTCAGCATTTGTGGTTGTTTCTGGTTTCCGAGCTGAATCTACCTCTTTCTCTTTCGGTGCGATAATTTCCGGCTCTAAAATAAAGACTCTATCGGCATCAATATTACCCTCAGTGATGACAAAATTACTGATTTGATTGGCACGGTCATTCGCTAGTTCAACTAATTCAGGCTCAGGGCGAGCTGAATGGTCGAGACGATCCAGATTGGCATCGGCAATGCCTCTAATTTCCAAGGTAAGTTTGGGTCTTTCTTTAAGCGCTTTTGCCAGTGCAAGAATGCGCTCATTTTGCTCTGAGCTTAATACGCTAGAGTTTGCAGAAAATTGCACTTCGGAAATATCATCACTACCTTCAATTAAACCGCCCAGAATCGAGAAAGGGCTGGTAACCGCTTTAGTGATGAGATTGACGAAGGTATTCACAATCACAGAGGTGATTTTAAAACTAGGGTCATCCAAATCCCCTGAAATAGGCAGATTTATATCAATTTTGCCATGCCGGTCTTTCAAAATACCCAGGGCTAAAGGTAGTGGCATACTGGTCGCATCGGGGCTATCAACTGATTTGCCAAATTCGAATTGATTTAAGTGAATTTGATTCTTCGATTTGAGTTTATTGCCCTCTATCAAATAACTTAAATCTAAGTCGAGTTTACCTTTATCTATTTGATAACCGGCATACTTGGCAGAATAAGGGCTGG
>JBFJZQ010000013.1:0-19801 GCA_041622015.1 Oleiphilaceae bacterium | reverse complement strand
GCCACCAACCTCAGCATCAGGCTCATTCACAATGATCATTTCATCAATGATAGATTTATCTTTCTGGGGTGTATGATGGTGAGGCGTCATATTTTGCTTGAGCTGATTTAGTTTCTTTTTAAACTCTTTTAGTTGTTCACTAATATGCTGCAGCTTCATTATCATTCTCCTTATGTTTATTATTTTTGTTTTTCCCGTCATTCCCTATTCATAATCAGTGTCATTTTATAATGTTGGTTTTTTCTTAGTCATCTTGTTGAATAAACTAAGGACACGCTATCAGCCAGTTTCATATTGATAATGAAATGCTTATTTATCTGTCGGTGACAGCAAAATTTGAATAGCGGAGTTTAATAAGCATACTGTCTGCTTTCTGTTCTATACCGAACATATAGCAGTAGATATTTAATCTGTAAAATGAATCTATTACTTAGGTAACTCTTCTAGATAAGCCACCCAGTCTAGCAGCAGCATTTTGAAATCGTATAAACCGCACTCAGCCTCCTGCTCTTGATCATACAGTTCCGTACCTTCTGGTAAAGGGTCATCGACGTCATAAGCAAGTGCCAGACCTTTAATTTCTGCACCTGAATCACTTAGCCTCAGTTGAAAATTTCGCCCCATATATTGATGCGTGAATAGCTGTTTCTTTTCTAATTTAGCAATAATATCGAGTAAGCCTTGGCACTTCTCAAGGTCTGTTTTTAATTCAGCAGACAGGAAATGGCCAATCGCTTCATGGCCAGCAGAAAATGTCGCAAGAGGTTCATCGATTTCGTTTCGTTCAAATTGGTAATCCATTGCACGTACCTTATTTCAAAGCGTTTCATCACGCTGGAGCCACATTGTATAACGTTCAGTGTGAAATAAGCATGAATATACTTGAAATCTGTTTATCCATACAGTAGTTTTAACTAACTTCAATTGCATGGCTAAGCTCACACAATGAAACTCTATATTGCCGAAAAACCGAGTCTGGCTCGCGCCATTGCAGATGCACTGCCAAAGCCTCAGCACAAAGCGGATGGGTGTATTTATGTAGGCCATTCAGATAAAACAAAGTGCGATGTGGTTTCATGGTGTATTGGGCATATTTTAGAACAAGCCGAACCCGAAGCGTATGATCAGAAATTCAAAAAATGGGCCTTTGAAAATTTACCCATTTTGCCAGATGAGCATGAAGGTGGCTGGAAGCTTACCCCAAAAAAGCAGACCCGAAAGCAATTCAGCATACTGAAAAAGCTCATCAAACAAGCATCACAGATTATTCACTGTGGCGACCCTGACCGTGAAGGTCAGTTACTTGTTGATGAGATGCTTCATCATGTTGGCCTTAAAGCACAGGTCAAAAACAACCTTCAGCGTTGTCTGATTAGTGATCTAAATAAGCCTGCTGTGCAAAGCGCATTAAGCAATTTAAAACCTAATGCTGATTTTATGCCGCTCTCGGTTTCTGCCCTTGCCCGTTCTCGGGCAGACTGGCTCTATGGCATCAATATGACCCGCTGCAGTACACTGAATGGACAAAAGACGGGTTTCAAAGGCGTACTGTCAATTGGTCGAGTACAAACCCCTATTTTAGGTTTGGTGGTAAGACGTGATATAGAAATTGAAAACTTCCAAGCCAAAGCCTATTTTGAAGTCGATGCCCATATTCAATTAGAGGCAGATCATACAATACGGGCACGCTGGCAACCCAGTGAAGCATGCAGCCCTTATCTGGATGAAGAAGGCAGAGTGCTTAGTCAGGCTTTAGCTCAAAACGTCGTGAAGCGCATCCACAATCAACCCGCTCTATTGAAAAAATTAGACCGCAAACCGAAAAAGCAAGCGCCTCCTTTACCTTATAATCTTTCGGCTTTGCAGATAGAGGCAGCGAAGCAATTTGGTTTTAGCGCCAAAGCAGTGTTAGATGCATGCCAAAGTCTTTATGAGCAACATAAGGTCATTACCTACCCTCGATCAGATAACCGTTATCTGCCGATAGGGCATTTCCTGCAAGCGAAGTCGGTGATTGCCGCCATATCAAAACATAAAAACCTAAATGGCTATTGTGAAGCTGCGATTACCACGCGCAAAAGCAAGGCATGGGATGACGCAAAAGTAGCAGCTCATCACGCAATCATTCCCACCTCAAAGAGCACCGCCGCTTTACGGCTAAGTCATATTGAAGAAAGACTCTATACCTTAATTGCAAAACAATATCTGGCACAGTTTTATAAGCTATGGCAATTTCAAGATACTAAAGCAGAGTTTATTATTTCAGGTGGCGTCTTCATTGCGAAAGAACGCATTACTCTAGATAAAGGCTGGAAAATACTTTTCGAAAAAGACTCTACCGACTCTACAAACAATACGGATGCCGGAGAAGCTAAGGCTACGAGTTTATCAGGCAAGGCCTTCACTTCAATGACTGAAGGTACGACTTATCTATGTGAATACGGTGAATTGCTAGAGAAAATGACCCAAGCCCCCAAACACTTCTCTGATGCTAGCTTGCTTGCTGCGATGACGGGTATTGCCCGTTTTGTTAAAGACCCGAACATCAAAAACATCCTCAAAGAAACTGACGGCCTCGGTACAGAAGCAACCCGGGCAGGTATTATCGAACTCTTATTTAAACGTAAATTTCTAACGAGGCAGGGCAAGCAAATAAGAGCCAGCCAGTCAGGAAAAAGTCTTATACTAGCTTTACCTGCAGAAATAAGTGAACCCGATACTACGGCGCAGTGGGAACTACTATTAGCGAAGATAAGTCAGGGCCACTATCGTTATGATGATTTTATGCAAGCCTTGAAAGACCGTTTAAACTATCTACTCACTCAAGTAAAACAAATGAAATTATCGCTTTAAGTTTGGACACAATTAAATACAACTTTATGCCAAACATCATTGGGTTTAATCTATCCAAATTAATAAAAATAATACTAAAGAAAATAGTCGTTTCAGCTTTATGATGCATTGAGCCATTTTATATAAAAAAACTTTCTAATCTCATCAACAACAAAACAAGACCACTTTGATCGCACGCTAAAAGTAAGGGTTACTATATGACGACTACGCTAGAAATAGCAGGACATGAAATCCTACCGGGTGAAACCAAAAAAATAGAACTTCCCACGGTTTCACTCTATACAGACACCAACATGTCTATTCCTATATTTGTTAAGCGAGGCAAGCGAGCC
The DNA here is from genome assembly GCA_041622015.1 of Oleiphilaceae bacterium. Classification (GTDB taxonomy): domain Bacteria; phylum Pseudomonadota; class Gammaproteobacteria; order Pseudomonadales; family Oleiphilaceae; genus PZPK01. The sequence continues at coordinate 16,616 of JBFJZQ010000013.1, read as the reverse complement.
GGGCCGACACTCTTCGTCAGCGCAGCGATTCACGGAGATGAATTGAATGGTATCGAAATAATTAGTCGCCTGATCAATAGCAAAAAAATTAATGGACTTAAAGGCACCTTAATCGCAGTTCCCTTTGTGAATGGTTATGGCGTCTTAAGCCAAAGCCGCTATCTTCCAGATAGACGAGATTTGAATCGGTCTTTTCCAGGTTCAAAGCGTGGCTCTTTGGCAGGGAGAATCGCCAATTTATTTCTCAGCGAAATTGTCGCAAAGTGCGACTATGGCATTGATCTTCATACCGGCGCTATTCATCGAACTAACCTCCCCCAGATTAGAGCAAATTTAGATGACCCAGAAACACTCGAAATGGCAAAAGCTTTTGGCATACCTGTACTTCTGAATGCAAACCTGCGAGATGGCTCGCTTCGCCAAGAAGCTAATGATTTAGGGGTAAAGATTCTCTTATACGAAGCAGGCGAAGCACTTCGATTCGATGAGCTTTCAATTCGAGCAGGCGTCAAAGGCATCATCAATGTTATGCGCCACTTAGGTTTGCTGAATAAATCTCGCGCAAAAACCCACACAACAGACCCTTTTGTGGCTAACCAAAGTAACTGGGTTCGGGCAACCAACAGCGGCTTTATTAACTATAAAAGTGAGCTGGGTGATTATGTTGAAAAAGGGGAAGTGTTAGCCACCATCAAAGACCCTTTTGGCGTGGTACTGGATACCGTTGTGAGTAATACCAATGGCATAATCATCGGAAAGCAAAATATTCCTTTAGCCCAAGAAGGCGAAGCCATGTACCACATTGCCTTCTTTAATAAACCAACAGATGTTGCCGAGCATATTGAAATTATGAACGATTATTTAATACCGGAAGGTTAAAGTTAACAAATGACTTAGCAGGCTCTTTGATAAAGAAGCCTTTACCTTAAAGAAGCAAGCTAAGTCATCTCGACTAAAGGTTCATTCAGTTATTAGTTTAGAACTATTAATTTAATAGCCTTCAGTCTAAGCGCTAGTTCAGGTTATAAAAAATAAGAAATTAAAAGTTAATGGTACTTACTTAAGCAGATATTACCGCTCCCTGAGCCCGCCGAAGTGTCGAAGGGATGTTTCGGTATCCGCAAATTCACGTTTCTTACACGTTTCGACACTTCGATAAACTCAGTGCAGGCTACTCAACGAGCGTCATATTTGTGAACATTTACCTTAAATAAGCAGCATTTAAATTAAAAGTCTAAAAAGTTGATTGGTATCACTCATTTTTGCAGCGTAAGCTAACTGATTCACAAGCATGCATTTAACTTATCAATAGGTTTTATACAATCAGGGAGAACACTCCATGAAACCCGTTATAGCCAATAATAAACCCGCAAAAGTCACATTAAATAAAGATGAAGAATATTATTTTTGTGCCTGTGGCCGATCAAATAATCAACCCTTCTGTGATGGCTCTCATGCCGATACAGACTTTAAACCAAAGGCTTTCACCGCAGAAAAAGATGGCGATGCCTATTTATGCCAATGCAAGCATTCTGGAAACTTACCTTACTGCGATGGCAGCCATAAGCAATTTGCTGACGAAGAGGTGGGAAAAGAAGGGCCAGGGCATGTGAACATGACTCTCTGAGCAACTTCAATAAACAAGATATCGCGACTTGGCATCGGGATATGGCGTTTTTAACGGGCATCAATTATTCAGGATTTATGAATCCATAAAGCGAGTGCGAGGAAAACAACAAGGTCGTTTTCCTCGCTATGTCCAGCGTGCAAATTAAAGAATATTCCATTGCGTGACTCTGGCAATCGCTTCCAAGGCTGCACTGCCTGCATGAGAATTACCATTACTATTGAGGCAAGGCGACCAAACTGCAATGGTCGCGACGTCTGGCACAACCACCACAATGCCACCGCCAACGCCACTTTTCCCCGGCAAGCCGACGCGAAACGCAAAATCACCCGAGGCATCATAATGACCGCACAACATCATGATCGAATTAATCCGCCTCGCTCTTTGCTCACTGACAATTTGCTCTCCCGACAAGGGGTCTTTTCCATTCGTCGCTAGAAACAAAAAACTGCGCGCCAACTGCTCACAGTTCATGGTGATTGAACAATGATTGCAATAGACTTTCAGCACATCTTCGACAGAGTGCTCTATGTTGTTGAAGCTCTTCATGAAGTGGGTAAGGCTGGCATTTCGATGTGCTGAATCGATTTCAGATCGAGCCACTTCATCATCAAAGGTAATCGACTTATCATTCGAAATACGATGGATAAAATTCAAATAAGCGGTTTTGCATGACTCAGCTGAATGGTTCTTTAGCAGCACGTCCGTCACCGCCAAGGCACCCGCATTGACCAGCGGATTGCGCGGAATGCCGCGTTCTTTTTCCAGCTGGACAATAGAGTTAAACGCATTGCCTGATGGCTCCCTGCCGACACGCGACCATAATTCATCCCCGACTTGATTCAGTGCCAGTGTCAGCGAAAACACCTTAGAAATACTTTGAATGGAAAATGCTTCTTGAGCATCACCATACAATGCCACATCACCTTCCACCGTCATGATGGCGGCACCAAATTTATCCGGCATGATTCTCGCCAAAGCAGGAATATAACTCGCGACCTGCCCGACGCCGACTTCATCCCGAACGGAATCACACGCTTCTGCTAATAATGCATTCAATTCTGCCTGATGATGCCGTTGTGCCATATTAGGATGACCAAACTAAAGGCTGGAGTCGGTCAAACGCCTCACCCATTAACTTATTCCAGGTCTGGCGCAAGTCACTTAAATAAACATCACCTTCTTCAAAAGATAAATATCGACCAGGCTGCAACTTACCCGCATCTAAAACACACACCTCAATCGGAGGCCCGACTGAAAGATTGCTCCGAATCGTGGCATCCATAGAGACTAGTCCGCAAAGGGCCGCACGATCAATTGAGGTATCTGCACCAATGAAACGATCCAGAATAGGCTTGCCATACTTGGCTTCGCCGATCTGCAAATAAGGTACCTGTGTCGAGCAGGCAATAAAATTACCTTGCGAATAGATCATGTATAAACCATTGGCAGCACCGAGAATTTCACCCGCCAACAAAAAAGTAGATTCGTATACCGGGCCACCGCCGGTATTTTGTTTCTGACATTCAACACTCACCCGACCGATATATTCCGAGGCATCGTGCAAACTGCCCACTGTAAGCAAACTCACCGGCGCCTTGGAATTAATATCTCGCTCTAACATCGCAATCACCGCTTGAGTGGTAGCCAGATTTCCTGCGCTACACAACACAAACTGGCGTTCTCCTGGCACACCAAAGCGCCACATTTTGCTATATGAACTGATATTATCAACGCCCGCGCTTGTTCGGGAGTCAGAAACCATCACTATTCCTTCGTTGAGCTTTAAACCTAAACAATAAGTCATTTAATTCTCCTGAATTAAAACGTGAACTTGCTTACTACACTAGATGGCACTTACTTGTAATACAAGCTATGCAAGGTAAATTCTATTCGCGGAGCAAGGTCTTGAACCTTGCATAACCACCAAGACACCAGCAAAAACAGAATGGCTGTCTTGGCTGTTTCATTGGCGGGTTTCTCACTCGTCAACGAGCAAAGTAGCCTGCTTCAAACTGGCTAAAAACTTTTCTAGCGTCTGTAAAAACTGTCCATCCATGGCAATTCGCATCATGACATGATCAGCATAGCTAACCTCTCGGACTTCTGTTTCATATTGCGACAACCAGTGTCGAATACTTTGCTCTTCCTGAAAGCCACAGATCACTCTATATTCATCCAACTCAACATGCATCTTGGTGTTTATGCCATCAAAGGCCATTTGTGCCGCGTGTGAATAAGCGCGAACCAAGCCACCTGCACCCAGTTTGATGCCGCCAAAATAACGAATCACGATGAGCATCACGTCGCCCACATCTTTATGCTGGATCACATTCAGAATCGGCTTTCCGGCTGTACCGCTGGGTTCGCCGTCATCTGACATGGCGGCTGAGTATGGGCTAGCAGGAGAACCAATTTGATAGGCCCAGCAATGATGACGCGCATCGGGGAAGTCTTGCTTTGCTTGTTCTAAAGCCTGAATCGCTTGCTCTCTGTTAGTCGCCATAGAGAGGCGTGCAATAAAGCGACTCTTCTTGATTTCGTAACAGACTTCGGTGATACCATCTGGAATGTAATATGCTAAAGACATTAAGTAACTTACCGCTTGTTAGGTTGCTTTAAACTATTCACTTCGAATCACCAATAACCTGCCACTTAAACTTTGAACATCTAGCCAATACCAATATTTGTAATATTGAATGTGTAAGTTATTCAGATTACCTTGCGCATCAACCCCGAAGTGCATGAAAATAGGTTTCTGCTGAGGCGACCAATTACCTTGTTTACCCTGTTTCAAAAAATCAAATTCATAGCGAAGTGTTTGCCGGTCCGTATCTACAATTATTTCTTTAGCCTGCCCAAAAACAGCGATCAGTTGTTGCTTTGTTGGTAAACTTGGCTTGGACAATGATGATAAGGTGAAACGCATATCTAATCGCTTCAAACTTAGATCGTAATCATCTGAACATAATGAACGAAGTATTGGCTCCACTAAGGCAGGCGAAAATAACTGACTAAGACGTGAATCCAGATAAGCAGATTCGAGTAACGAATGTTCGTCTAATGAATGATAATCAAGAGTAAACTGGAAGTGCTTGGCCATGCGATCAGACTCTGAATAAGACTGAGCAAACGCAAACTTGTCTTCATATAAATATCGTTTGTTAGTGGTGGCTATATGCTTGTTTAAGCTTTCAAATGCATGTGCATTTAAATATCTAAGAAGGATGCTACGCTCTAAAATGGGCTCATTAAAATGTATCTTAACCTGCCTACCCTCAGTATCAGCTTGCCAATCAATCGCAATAAACTCTTCAAATTCACAGAATTGTTCGGCAAAGTCATACAGTACCCAGTATCGACAAGCAGACAAGGACAAACAACTAAGAATCAAGACAACACAGAGTCTAGTCATAACGAAAACAGGCCGGAATTGTGAAAAATCAAAAAATAAATCGGATTATTTCTTCCGATACAAGCAAGCAACTATAAGATAGCGTCAATCTCGGTTATCCTTAGCTTCCCACTTATTGTACAGAATCTTTCGTTACTTTTTTGGGATACTTAAAGCTTCTTTGAACTACTTTTAAAACTATATATCGCTTCTAGGACGGAATCAGAATGAAACCATTGAGTTTGGCAGATCAGTTATTTCTTTGGCTTGAGAAAAGACAGCAACCTATGCATGTCGGTGGCTTACACTTGTTTGATTTTCCCGAAGATGCTGGGCCAAAGTATGTCACAGAACTTGCTGAGTATATGTATTCCTTTCAGCAACCGATTGCCCCATTCAACCAACGTTTGAAAACCCGCTTTGGTCAATATTATTGGGAAGAAGACGCACAGTTTGATTTGGAACACCACTTCCGCCACAGCGCTCTTCCAAAGCCGGGTCGTATTCGTGAATTGTTATCTCTCGTTTCTGTAAAGCATAGTGCATTGATGGATCGTGAAAGGCCGATGTGGGAATGTCATTTAATTGAAGGCATCAAAGGCCGAAAGTTTGCTATGTATTATAAAGCACACCATTGCCTCTTTGATGGTGTTGCCGCGATGCGCATGACATCCAAACTATTATCTGAAGACCCTACGGCTAGAAATTTACCGCCACTTTGGGCAATACCAGAATCTAAACGCAAACATCAGCCTAATGTGACTCAAACCAATATTATCACCAGCCTTGCTGCGCTTGCAGGTGAAGCAGGGAAACAAATTTCGACCATTCCGACTTTAATTAAAGAAGTCAGCCACGCCATTGGTCAAGCACGAAACAACCCGGATTATGTTTCTGCCTTTCAAGCACCACCAAGCATACTAAATAAACCCATTACCGGTTCACGGCGTTTTGCTGCTCAGTCTTACCCATTATCGCGCTTCAAAACCTTAGCCAAGAAAATGGATGCCACACTTAACGATGTCGTCCTAGCCGTGTGCGGTAGCGCGTTAAGAAACTACTTAATTAGTCAGAATGAGTTACCGAATAAACCTTTAATAGCCATGGTACCAATGTCGATGCGCAAAGATGACAGCACGTCGGGCAACCAAATTGCAATGATTCTGGCAAGTTTGGGAACTCATATTGCGGATCCTGCCAAACGCTTAAAGCAAGTAAAAAACTCCGTTCAAGATTCTAAGCAACGCTATGCTCAAATGAGTTTAGAAGAAGCTATAAATTACACAGCCCTAACTTTAGCGCCTGCTGGCTTGAATATGCTCACCGGCCTGTCTGACAGACTCCAAGCTTTTAACGTAGTCATCTCAAACGTGCCTGGGCCAAGCAAAGAATTATATTGGAACGGTGCAAAATTGAGCGGAATGTACCCGGTATCGATTCCTTTAGACCGTATTGCACTAAACATTACTTTAGTCAGCTACGTGGATCAGTTAGAATTTGGCTTCACCGCATGCCGACGCACACTTCCCTCCATGCAGCGCTTATTGGATTATGTCCAAATGGGCATTGAAGAATTAGAAGTAGCGGCAGGTCTATAATTATTTTTGAAGGCTTGTTCTTATGAATAGCCTTCTCACTTTACGATTTAATGGGATATTCAAAAACTATGTCAGAAACGAAAGCGACCTCAAATAAAACTGAAGCCACTCAAAAGCCTGAGAGTTTTGAACAAAAAGTAAGCTACGGTTTTGGTTGGCAGTTTGGTCGTCAATTGCAAAAAAACCGTTTTGAAGGCATGGATGTCGAATTTGCTGTTCAGGCGCTGCGCCAATGTTTTGCAGGCGAGCCCTCTTTATTAACTGAAAATGAGCTCAATGAAGCTTACGATGTGATGAAAGAAAAGCGCATGACAGTTGAAAAAGAACGTGCCGATAAGTATAAATCTCTTTGCGAAACCTTTTTTGCAGAAAATGCAAAGCGTGACGGCGTACTTCAGACTGAGTCTGGCCTTCAATATGAAGTGTTGGAAGCGGGCACTGGGGAGAGACCAAATGCCAAAAGTACGGTGCGCATCCACTACCATGGTTCTTTCATTGATGGTCAGGTATTCGACAGTTCTATTACCCGCAATGAACCGGCTGAATTCAATCTGGACCAAGTTATTAGCGGTTGGACGGAAGCCCTACAAATGATGCCAGAAGGTTCTAAATGGCGTATTGCGGTGCCACCCGAGCTAGCTTATGGCGATGCAGGTTTTCCACCCGCCATTCCATCAGGTGCGGTATTAATTTTTGAGATTCATCTCATTAAGATTATTTGGTAAAAAAGACTTTATAGGGTGTGCTTGCGCACCAAGGTTTACGTTTTTAGTGCGCAAATACACCCTATATTGAAATATTCAAACCTGAAGGGCCAAGTCCTAAGACACTGACTGAAATAAAGAGCCCGCCAATACCGGCCAATGTGCCGACCAACCCTGTGTAGGTGAAAGCTTAAACTCGGTACGCACAAATTGATGAATACGGCCTTCAATATTCAAGGACAATAAACTAGCCCCACTTGCGCCGGTTAAGCGTAATTTCTTCTGCTCACGGATTTCCGCTTCACGCAGCACCTGTCTCAACTCAGTTTCTAATCGAGAAAAAAACTGCGCAGCACGTTGACGCATTTTTGGCTTTTCACCCGCCAAGGCACCACCTGTTAATAGACAGCACATACCCGGATTTTTCTCCGCAAAAGCAAGTACAAAAATCAGAATGCGTTGTAAACGCTCCACACTATTCGGTACCTCTTTATTGATGAGTTTGATGCGCGCAAAGACGGTGTCTTCAATATATTCTAATAAGCCTTCGAACATTTTGCCTTTGCTGGGAAAGTGTCGATACAAAGCGGCCTCGGTGACGCCCACTTCTTTCGCCAAACGCGCGGTGGTAATCCGTTCGCCCGGATTTTTTTCCAGCATGCTCGCCAATACTTCTAAAATTTGTTGGCGTCTGTTTGCTTTGGTCTTTTTTTCCGCTGGCGCTTTCTCAGTCATAGCCGCAAGTTCCTGTTTAAACTTTTATAAATAAGTGTCATCAATTTGTTGAATTTAACTAATTAAACCATTTATGGGAGACGATGCTGAGGCATAAAGCTTACGCGGCATCCGACCCGCTAAAAATGCATGACGACCACTTTCAACGGCTAGCTTCATGGCATGGGCCATGCGAATAGGTTGCTGGGCAGCGGCAATCGCGGTATTCATCAACACGCCTTCACAGCCCATTTCCATCGCAATACTCGCATCAGAAGCAGTGCCCACACCGGCATCGACAATAATGGGTACTTTGGCATTTTCGAGTATCAATTGAATATTGTAAGGGTTACGTATACCTAAACCTGAACCTATCGGCGCCCCTAAAGGCATCACCGCAACGCAGCCCATTTCTTCAAGACGCAAGGCAATTAAAGGGTCATCTGTGGTATACACCATCACTTTAAAACCGTCTTTGATCAAGATTTCCGCCGCTTCAAGGGTTTCGGTAACATTCGGGTAAAGTGTTTTCTGATCACCCAAGACTTCTAACTTCACCAAATCGTGACCATCTAACAATTCCCTTGCTAAGCGACAAGTTCGCACAGCATCTTTCGCGTTATAACAACCCGCGGTATTCGGTAAAATTGTGTATTTATCTGGCGAGATCACATCCAGCAAATTTGGCTCATCCGCATTCTGACCAATATTGGTTCTGCGAACTGCTACAGTGACAATTTCTGCACCACTCGCTTCAATCGCTAATCTGGTTTCTTCATGATCTTTATATTTTCCCGTACCCACCAATAAACGGGACTGATAGCTTTTGCCAGCAATAATAAGCGGCGAATCATTTAGTGCATTCTGAGTCATAATGTTTCTGCTTTAGATAAAATTGTGTGTCTACTTTAGGTAATTATTAATAAGATTGAGCAAGTATCTTGGATAAGTGTAATCGAGATTCAACCGCCACCGATGGCCTGAACCACTTCGACACAATCGCCTTCCGACAGTTGAAAGGCATCGTGCTGACTACGAGAAATTATTTCTTCATTTACTTCGATAGCAAAACGTTTACCGAGCAAATCAAGATGCGCGATTAGCGCTGTTAATTTAGCACCTTCAGCTAACTCAAAAGCATCGCCGTTCAGCGTAATATTCATGCTACTTCCTTTGAGAAAATGGATGATTGTCGCTCGGACAATTGAGGAATAGAGACTACCATAATACGCATAGAATCCAAGTTCTCTGTTCGTGTTCAAAGGACTATTCTGCGAACAAATCTGGTTGATGCTATTTTGCCGATGAATACTCCTATAAAATAGCCCAACCCAAAATGACTCACTCGATGCAGGATATCCAATTGGCCAACAATACTTATCATCACGGCGATCTCAAAGAAGCGCTTATCGCTGCAGCGCATAAAATTTTGCGTGAAAAGGGTGCCGATTCTTTGTCCCTTCGGGCCGTTGCTGCGGAAGTCGGGGTATCGCATATGGCGCCGTATTCGCACTTCAAAAGCAAGAAGTCCTTGTTTCAGGATGTCGCGGCATCGGGCTTTGATGCGCTGGCCACGAAGATGACACAAGATAGTCAAGCCCTCACCAAGGCGACAGACTTAGTCCTGTCCTACGGCGTTACTTATATTGAATTCGCACTCGCGCAACCCCAGCTATACCGCTTAATGCTTGGGCAAGTTGAAAACCTAGGTCGACGTGGTTCAAACAAGACCGAAGAGTCAGACAAGGCGGCGCAGGCCAATGTAGACGTTTCACCAGAACTGCAACGTAGTTCCAAACGCCCCTTTGATTTATTAGAAAGAGCCTTCGCCCAAACCAGCCGCAATGACTTGAAAGTCAAAGCCCAAGCACTTGGTGCTTGGTCGATGGTCCATGGGATGGCGGCCTTGCTTATTGAGGGCCACTTTGAAATCCCGAAAGATATGACAGTTAAAGATTTCTTGACGATGGCAGCGGTGTATAAGCCTAGCTGACCAGTAAGAAAAGCATAGATTGGGGTTAGAGCCATGGGGTCTGACCCCAATCTATGCAGGTTACAGCAAGATCTCAATGTCTGCCGTTGGAAAGGCGACACACGCATGTATCCAGCCAAACTGATAATCTGACTTTCTTAAATGTGCTTCTGCCGGATTAAACACCGAGCCCGAGACCAATTTCACACGACATAAACTGCATTCACCTGAGCGACAGGCATTCTCTGCTCCGTAACCGTTGCGTTCCAAGCTATTTAACAATGGCTCGTCTACCCGGGCGACAAAGCTGCCTTTGCCTTGCACGCTTACCGTAATTACTGTGCTCTCTGCTAAATTTTCTGGCCAGCCGGCTAATTTTTCCGGATGCTTAGGCGGGCCATTGGCTTCGATACGCACAAAGCGTGAAGGCACATTCAGTAAACGCAACTGTTCCTGACAAAATTCATTGAAGGGAGTCGGGCCACACACATAGAACATTTTGTTTTCAACTGAACCAAGTATCTCGGTAATGCGTTCTTTAGTGACATGACCTGTTAAGCCTTCAAAGCCCTCAGGCGGGCGTGAGATCATCTCAGTCAGCATGAAGTTGTCGTGTTTGGCTGCTAGCTCTCGTAACTCGCTTTCGAATATGACATCACTCACATACGATGAGGCATAAATGAAGTGGAAGCGATACTTCAGTGCTCGTTCGAGCACATCTTTGATCATACTCAGCGCCGGTGCGATACCTGAACCACCCGCGAGAAACACCAAATCTTGGCCATGAAAAACCGGATTATGATAAAAGGTCCCCATTGGTCCTGTACTTGAAAAGGCCTGACCAACTGCCACATGATCCAACAAATAATTGGTCACAAAGCCACCCTCAACCCGCTTTACCGTAAGGTCATAGTAGTCACGCGCTTTCGGTGAAGACGACACCGCATAGGGGCGTGCTGTTTCGACGCCCTCTATATTGACAAACAAGTTGATATACTGGCCCGCTTGAAAAGGCGGTAATTTTTTATCTTCGCTTTGGTCACCCCTAATCAAACGAAAGGTTTTAGTGCTCTCTGTTTCATCAATAATTTCCGAGACAATTAATGACAAACGTTTTGGGTGCAATTTCTTGATGGTATTCGCAGTCGCCCATCTCTGCTCACTAAAATCCGTACCGGTTTTGGCTAACTCGTCTTTGGCGTTCACCGCTTCCTGATAACCCACCACCATGTTCATCACATTGTTTTTTTCTATCTTATCTTTCACTAAAACGCTTTCAGATGGCTTAGACATTGACTAGCACCTCTTCGTTATTAACCTGCTCTGCTTTGGTTTTTTGGTCTTTTAGTTTTTTTAACACTGCGCGCGCGGTAGATTCACCCGCCATATACGTCGGCTGAAATCCACCCATGCTGGTCCATGAGCCAGCCATATATAAACCTTCAATGGCGTCGATGCGCTGTCTGAATAACTCGGAATCTTGCGGGTTTTGTTTGAAGCCATAAATCGCGCCATCGGGGGTATTTAAATAGCGCATCATCGTCAGCGGCGTGGCAACTTCTAACTCTTCAATATGATGACGAATTTTGGGGTAGCTTTTCTCGATCAGATCCAATAACTTTTCGGCATAGGCATATTTGGTTTGGGCATATTCAGCTTCAGGCACATCTTTCCAGACATCGCCATATTGCAGACACACAAGCGAAACCACGCTTTTGCCTTCGGGGGCAAAACTCGGGTCATCAAAGTTGTAGCAGGTGAGCATGCCCGCTATCGGGTCATTCATGGTTTGCATGACCTCATGAACCAGTTCTTCATCTTGGCTTAAGCAAACGAAGTTTGAAGCGGAAGTAACACCGAGTTCTTGCGGCGTACAATCCAAGCCCATGTAAATCACAAAAGCCGAGGTGCCCATGCGCCGTGATTTAAAGTCTTCTCTCACTTGCACTGGCGGGTGGTCATGATCCAATAATTCGTTATAGGTGATGATAGAGCTGGCATTCGAGACCACATGCGCACACTGAATTTCTTCGCCATCCTCAGTTACCACGGCACGTACTTTATCGCCGTTTGTAAGAATTTTTTGGGCGCCGCAGTTGAACCGCACTTCACCACCGGCTTCCATAAAAGATTCCAGCAAGGCGCTCGACATCGCCTGCGATCCACCCTTGATATGCCAGGGTTTAAAGGCCGCATAGGCATATATCATAATCGCTAAATCTGGAAAGGGAATTTGGCTAGGCGGTAAGCCTAAGTAACACCAATAGGCGGCCAAGATGGTTTTAAGTTCTTCATTTTTGAAAAGTTCATCCAAGACCTCTTTCGCTGAACGCAAGCCATATTTAATAAAATTAGGGCAGGTCGTCTGGAGCATTTTTTCATCATTCAGCTTGCGAGCACGCGGCAGCATCATGAAACTTTCAAGGGTGATTTTTTCACACAACGTCATAAAGGCAGCTAGTTGAGCGCTTTCGGCTGGAAAATCTTGCTGTAGTTGTTTTCGCAAACCAGACCAACTGGCAGGCAAGGTGGTATCCAGCTCACCGGGTACCACAATACGGTACAGTTCGCTTTCCTGAACAAATTCGACTTTATCCATTACGCCCAAATCTTTAAAAATTTTGCGCATCACAAACGGCCGATCTTCCGTACCTAAACCACTCAACTGATGGAGCGCGACTTCGAACTCATAGTCGCCACGAACAAAAGAGGTCGCACAACCACCCGGAAGATTATGCCGCTCAAGCAAGAGGGTTTTACTGCCTCCGCGTTGCAGTGCGGTGGCAGCGGTCAAGCCGGCATTACCGGCACCGATCACAATTGCATCGTAATGTGTCATGGCTTTCTCCTGTCTAACTTTTTATGTCAAGCAAATAACAAAGAAGCCGAAGTCGCATTTTCACCAACGCAAAAAGTCCCTTCGACTTAACATGGAGAAAGTGTGCACGAATATCTTTACAGTGTAAAGTTAATTTATGTAAAGCCGCTTCATGCTCTTCAAGAAAGGCCAAAAAACTCTCTGCTTATGCTAAAGTGACGTGCTTTTTAGTCATTCTGAAAACGGTGAGGCGCTATGAACTGGGACACAATTATTAAAGAATTTATTTCTCTCTGGGTCGTTATTGACCCTATCGGCTCTATTCCAGTTTTTATTGCTGTGACAGTGGGTCTAGATGCCGCCATGCGCAAGAAAATTGCTTTAAAAGCATGTTCATTCGCTGCCGCCATATTGCTGTTCTTTCTGTTACTTGGACAAGTACTACTTGAAAAACTAAGCATCTCACTCGACTCTTTTCAGATTGCCGGTGGAATTGTGCTGTTTTTATTCGCACTTACCATGATATTTGGTGAGAGTAAGCCCGAAGAAGAAACCAAGAAACTTGAAGGCGATATCAGCCATTTAGCCATTTTCCCGCTTGCGATACCTTCACTCGCGTCGCCCGGTGCCATGCTTTCGATTGTTATGCTCACCGATAATCATCGCCATTCTATTTACGAGCAATTTATCACGGGCCTAATTATGCTGACGGTTATATTAGTGACCTTAGTTTTGTTTTTTATGGCTGGGCCGATACAACGTTTGTTAGGTGTCGCTGGTGCCAGCATTATTAGTCGAGTAATGGGTTTAGTGCTAGCATCCGTCGCGGTGGACAATATTTTGAAAGGGCTTTCTACCTACTTTTCTTTGTAGCCTGCCACCTCTAATTGACTTGATTCTTCTCGATGGCGGCGGTGTATCAGTCTGTTTAAGTTATTACGCTCATTGAGCTTGTCGAAATGCCTGATGTAACTCTGCAGCCCCTCTGCCCCTAACCTACCAAGCTATGCTCCTTGTCGGGCTCGAATCAACAAAGCGCACAATTGGTCGCCAACTCTGTACAAAAAACATCCAAACTGCAAACCCACACCTTAAAATCGATACATTTGAATATGGTATTACAGTTAAAAAAGTACTACGCTAGAATTACTCTAAAATTAATAACTTAACGCGAAAAGCTAACTCAATATTTAAGTTTTTATTGCCAAGAAATCCTAGTAAGCCATTAAGTTATAAGCATAAACTATGGAGATCACCCAGTACTAATGTCAAAAATCATCTTTCTACGCAGCAAGTTGTTACACCAGCCTAGATTATTAAGTACTTGGCTCTTTTCACGCACCTTATCACTAATTGTCTGCCTGACTCTCAGTGTTTACTCCACGAGTCATGCGCAGATCAATAACAAATTTTCTGAACAACGGCTTGCCTATACCGCTGCATTACAACAATTGCAAGATGGAAAAATAGAAGAGTTCAATGCGAGTTTACAGCAGTTAAAAGATTACGTGCTGTTTCCCTATCTTGAGTTTGCGCAACTTGACCACCAACTAAGGCATTTACCTAATCAGGAAGTTCAGCATTTTATCGAAAAGTATCGTGGCACCCCCATCAGCCGAAAAATGACCTATCGCTGGCTGAACCAATTGGTGAAGAATCACCAATGGCAACTTTTTGTAGATAGCTGGGATCCTTCGATTACCAATAGCCAACTCAATTGCTGGTACCTGCGAGCACTTTACCGCACAGATCATAAAGCCGAAGCATTAGCTGCCGTGCAGCCTCTATGGCTAAAGCCCAGTTCTCAACCCAAAGCCTGCGACCCACTCTTTAAGGAATGGATTGAAGCCGGTTACTTAACTCAGGAGCTTGCATGGCAGCGTTTGAGCCTAGCCATGGATGCTCGGCGCTATCGACTTGCAAGCTACATCGTCCGAAAGCTACTAATTAATGAATACCATGAATTAGGGACTGAATATATGGCGGCACATCGAAGACCCGGGTCGATCATCGAAAATACTAAAGTACTTGGATTTCCTGAACATCGTGATAAATCCCAACAAATTATTGTCCATGGGCTGAAACGACTCGCCCGAAAAGACCTTGCCAGTAGCCGAGCTCAATGGGAACAATATCGCACTAAACTACCTTTTACAGAGCAGCAACAGCTCGCTATTCACAAAGCACTGGTCATTGCCGCTGCTATGAAAGAAGACCCTAGCGACCTGGACAGCCAATTACTTGAAGGCGATGCCGATGACACGCCCGAGGCAATCGAGCTCAGAATCAGAAAAGCACTGCGTAAGGCGGACTGGGAAAAGGTTTCCTTTTGGATCAACTTACTTCCAAGTGAGCACCAAAACCAGCATCGCTGGCGTTACTGGCAAGCAAGGTCGATGCAAGAATTAGGCATCGATAGGCGAGACCAGCCCTCTCCGAAGCAGATTTACAGTGAGTTATCAAAAAACCGGAGCTTTTATGGTTTTCTTTCAGCTGATCTGATTAGCAGCGATTACGCGATGCAAGATAAGCCGGCGCCTATCACAGCCGAAACCATGAATTCACTTAAAAACAATAGTGCGATCATTAGGGCATTGGAGCTTTTTGCGGTGAATCAAATTAACGATGCGCGTAGTGAGTGGTATGCCGGTTCACGTAATTTTGATGCGCAATTGCTAACCTCTGCTGGCAAACTAGCCGAGCAATTTGGCTGGCACTCAAAAGCTATCGAATCTTACATACAAGCAAAATACTGGAATGACCTACAAGCCCGCTTTCCCTTAGCCTACAAAAGTAACATGGCTAAGGCATCAGAATCGAACCAAATTGAAATGACATGGTTATATGCGATTGCACGACAAGAAAGTGCCTTCGCACCCGATGCCAAGTCAAGCGCCGGTGCCTTGGGTCTTATGCAGCTCATGCCTAGTACTGCCAAACAAACTGCGAATCAAATTGGCTTGAAATTTAAAACCTCTGACCTACTCAAGCCTGACACCAACATTCATCTTGGCAGCAACTACCTGAAATCACTATTAACAGAGTTTAATGGCAATCGAATACTCGCTACCACAGCCTATAATGCCGGCCCTTACCGGGTGAAGCGCTGGCTTGAAGCAACCAAAAGTAATTTGCCTTTCGACGCTTGGATCGAGACGATTCCATATAAAGAAACCCGCGCTTACGTTCAGAACGTGCTAGCTTTTAGTGTCATTTACGGTTACCGGATGGATAGCGTTAAGCAACTAGTCACATCTCTGGAAGCGCGCCAGACACTCTAATGAGCTATTTATAATGGCTTCAGTTTTTGCACATAGTGTGCTACTGAAAAAGGCAAGCGCTTACTGAGTTTCTTAATCAAGGGTTGCAGGTGGCGCTCATTAATTTGAGGGATACCACTTTTAAATGCGAACACGATAAAGTTATCACCGTCAATTGAACAACCGAGACAATGCTCACTAAAGTGTTCAGATAGAGCCTGTTTGGCTTTTGGATGAGAGCCTTTGCCCTGATCCCACAAGTTAAGCACGAGCAGACCATCTTGGCTTAAGGCATCAACGCAATTCGTGATAAAGGAGGCATTTAACTGCAGATCTAACATGCCATGGTCATCATATAAATCGGCCAGAATTAAATCTGTTTCACCATTATAGTCAGACATATATTCTTGAGCGTCTACCGGAAAAAGATTCAACCTATCGTCATCCAAAGGCAAGTTAAACCAGTCTTGTGCAACCTTAATCACTAGCGGCCTTAACTCGGCTACATCAATTTGCAGCTGTTTATCGT
>JBFJZQ010000012.1:0-21112 GCA_041622015.1 Oleiphilaceae bacterium | reverse complement strand
GTCGCGGATCAGCCCGCCGAGCGCGACGGTCTCGCCGCTATTGACCACAACCGAGCTTTTCAGCTTGCGCAGAACTAACGGCGACTCCAGAAAGAATGAATGCCGATAAAAAAAATCTTTTCACTACCTTTAATTGCTTCATAAAGATGATCCTTTTAAGTTTTGTATGAACCTTTTTCTGTGCATATAGCCTCGAAAAAGTGTCCCGCTTTGCATTACCGTTTACCAAATTACTAAGTAGGAAATACCTACTTAATAAGAATTTAATACCTATAAGTAGTTATACATCATTTACAAAGCATAGAGCATGCCAACTAACAATTTTCTTTATTTTCAACAACTTATAAAGATAGATTCAATAAAGGCACATTTATTTGAGGTGCATCAATTTTTTTTTGAACTTAAATGGTGCAAAGGAGGCGTAAAAATAGGTACAAAAATGAGGTTTGCAATAGAGGGTAGAGAAAAGGCCGTTAAAATGGTGCGCGATTAAACCTATTGGCCTATCGCACACCTAAACATGAATAGATAAAACTAAGATTTTTTCACAAAACAAGTCAGGATGACGATGCGCGTACCGTTTACCCGGCCTTCTATATGCTCAGGGTTATCTGTTAAAGAGATACCTCGTACCACGGTACCTCTTTTTGCCACGAAGCTAGTTCCCTTAACATTAAGGTCTTTGATAACTGTGACATTATCACCCGCTTTTAAAACAGCACCGTTACTATCACGCGTGAGCACGCCCTCTGTTTGGATGTTGGCGAGACCGGCCTCAGCCCATTCAAGTGCGGATTCTTCTAAATAGAGCATATCTAATAAATCTTGCGCCCAGCTTTCAGATGAAATTTTCTTTAGGATTCGCCAAGCCAAAATTTGTACCACCGGCAGCGTACTCCACATACTGTCGCTCAAACAACGCCAATGGTTTACGTTCATCTCTTCCAAATTTGAGTCTATATTGCTAAGGCATGCAGGGCAGATCATCAGGTCCGCATCCCCTCTCCCTTCTGAATCGGGGAGTTTATAAATCGCTAAGGCTTCTGTTGATGCACACAACTCACAACGGCCTTCACACCGAACTTTTAATTCACTTTCACTTGGCATAATTAGAACCTCACAATAAAAAATAAGGGCATTATACTCAGAATAACCTTACTCAGTTTAAGTATATTGATAGAGAGCATCATCTGGACGCTCGTATAGAGCCTGACAACTTTTTATAGAAATAAACTTGCTTAGGCAGTATGCACTTCTATGCTTGTAACTAGAGTCATTTTTTATTCAACCTGATCAGAGCGAGACAACAACATGGACGAAAAAGACATAAATCGTTTACTGCTTCACTATCAACAATTTTATCGAAATGCGAATAAAGAAATTATTAATCCAGAAATTGAAGAGCTCCACATAAATGACCTAAAACCCATGATTGAATTAGTCGCTAAGAGTCGAGCCTCTTTCTTAAAATATAGTTATGAGCTAGGCAAACAATATTTTAATACTGATGATTCCCCTACAGCAGATGAATTAAAAAAATTAAAAACATTAAGACTTCGATTCATTGAGCTTGCAGAAGCAGCTCAAGCATTCGAGACATGCATCAGGCGAGGATATTTGGACTTAAAAGTAGATAAATAATATTTCAAGGCGAGGCGTTAAGTGTAATTTTTTTGGGGTTCAACCTTAACAGCAAGTTTTCTTGGTCGATATCAAAGTCGAATTGAGTAAGAAAGTTCATGCCCAATAAGCCATCATGCTTAAATTTTGGCAACTCCATTAAAACAACATCTAAATAATCCAAATTCAATTTAGCCATATTAACATTACTGAGTCTCGTACCAAGACCTTTCGCCCTGCCATTGGCGGTATTCATTATGAGTTTCTTGGTATCATCCATAATTCCCGGCACATCCACTAACAAGGCTTTTTTAACCACCGTTTTTGTCGCACCCGTATCTATCATTAAGTCTAGATGAATCCCTCCCTCAAGCTCGATACCTACAATGTAATGATCACCCTCAAGTTTTAAGGGTATTTCTATTTGAGGCCCGATTTTTTCATAAAGATCAATAGCATGCTGAAGCTGAGTAATTTCTTTCACGAAGCCAATATCATTAATTGCCCCCAGCAGACTCTGTGATGCTTCGTAAGTATCACCTGATTGAAGCAACCAATAACTTAAACGCAGATAATAAAAAGTATGATCAGCTTGATAGGCGCTAAGCTGTCGATAAATTTGCACCAATTTTTCGTAATTCTCTTCTTTGCCTAACCTCACATCAAGCTGTTCAACATAACGATAAATCTCACTGAGCAACTGTTGTTCTGATTTAACATCAAGCCCATAACGATATTCATATAAAAAAGAAAACAGTAACTCATAGCGATCTTGTTCAAAAAGTAAGGCTGCTACCAGCAATACTTCATCAAGCCCGGGATCTTCCAGCTGAGAAAATTGCTCGAAAGCAAGGTCGAGATTTTTTTGTTCGATGGCAAGGATAAACTTAGAAGAGAGCCGCTCACTGATGACAGGAGCAACTTCAGACTGTGAAAACCTTAAACTTTGGTTTTTAAGGTCATTTAAACGTTGATATTGTCGCGAAAGCGATTGGGTTATCGCTGCAGACGAATCGATTGATGTATAACCGATCCAAAATTGCTGACCGAGCCAACCGACAAATAACCCCAAAAATAGAGCAACAAGGTAACTAACTGTTCGTTTCACGCAAGGAGCCTTTTTGCAACTTTCTGAATAGATCCGCTCAAAGCAAACTCCTTATTACATTTGCTAATTTGTATAAGTCGCTGGCCTTTCGAATAATCTCTCAGCTACTTTAGGTGCTTTAATAAACTCAGGTATCACAGCGGCTTCATCCTCAAAGGATTGCTCTAAAAGATAGGTAACAAGCGCGCTTTCGTTTATTGGCTTGGTGCCTTGATGCTGTACGACCTCATCTGAAATGACATTAATACGACCAAAGACTTCTGAAGCAACCATTGTAGGTGTCTTATACAACCAACCACCTACAACCTGCTCAATCGAGCCACTTTCAAAAAAAGCCACCGCTTCTTCTACTTTCTGTCCTGTTGTCATATCAAATTTATATAAGGCAGGTAAATAGATCTTGCCTTCATCAAGCTGATTATTATCTCTTGCTAAATCATGCTCTCCTATTAATAAGTATATTAAATCCGAGTCACTTTCATAATCATACAACTTTAGCCATTTTGCATCTTCATCTTCCATTTCAATCGCTAAACTATTTAACTGGTCCAGACTGGTATCTGAACAGGTTAAATTTTCTAACTTACTTTCGTTGCAGTAAAAAGCTTTAGATTCATACTCTCTGAATTGAGCCGTGCATTTTCCCTCTGATAGATCTTTGCCGGTACATGCCCCCTTGAACTCAACATCATCAAACTTATGAAGAAGACAGGTGACTTTTTGATAATTTTTATAACACTCATAACTCCTTAGCGCTTGCCCTTGAAGAGCCGTTAAGAACAAGTTGTTGTTCACAAAATATGGATCCATTCCCACGAGGGATGCGCGCTTACCAAACAAAACATGCTCTCTGAGTGATTTTGGTGCAATAAAATCCTGATTAAAGTCATAAGACAAAAGTATATCTTTTTGATCCATTTTAGCCTTCACATAAAGAAGGCCATTATTCAAGGTGAAGTCTGTATCTTGAATATAATCTTCATACTGCATATAGGCGATTAATGCGGCATCGTTTGCTGGATTATTAAGCTCTGAAATATGCCACCAATAACTTGCACTGCATAAGGGCTCATTAGATTGTGTTTGCTGCTTCTCTGTGAGTGTTTCACAGTTATCCAACACTTCAGTTGTCGAATCACACCCAAACTCATCTTCACAAGGCGTAAAAAATTGCCACGCTTGCGCTTCAACATCATGCGCAGCGAAACAAGTCTGATAATTATCACTACTTGCACAAGACTTTAAATCAAACTGGCTGAACTGTTTACGTACTAGGTGCTCTTTGCCATCGATATTCAGTGGGTCTTGCTTAACAACTCGGGTAGTTATAGTAGGGTTTCGAGCGGGAGCACCTTGTTGATATAACAGCTGATATATTTTGGAATCATCAATAATAAACAAGTTGTCGTCGTCATAGACTGTTTTTGCGGCAAATTGAGAGCGAGTTAAGTAATCCCAGTCAGCTGTGTTAGCAATCACATCCTTTGCAGATAAAGCAAGAACTCTATCTGACAAAATATATTCAATTTGATTGAACGGCTTACTTATTAGATCTCGACCAGCATCAACAACAAACACATCCAAACCTAACTGCACCAAATACTGATAATTCTCTAAGGCCTCAACATGAAAAAAATATTCAACACTAGGTGCTGATGAATCAATATCGAAAGTAAAACTCTCTATCACTCGATGTTGAGACCACACAAGCTCTCCACTCTTATCAAATAATTTTAACTTTTGCTCTGCTCCACCATACCCCAGGTATGCGTAATCTAAGATCTCCTTGGCCGCATTATCTGGATCAGGAACCCAGCCAAAAATCAGCTTTGATCGAGCTTGCGCTTCCGTCACCAATTCTAAAGCATCTATCTGTCCATCCTCATCAACACTTGCATCTAACTGGTGATCAAGAGGTAATGCATAAAAACGTTTTTTGCCGCCACTTGTGCACGATGGACTAGCACCTGATGCAGATGTACTGGTCTCGACTGTCATAACATAAATCAGCTTATCATGAAGGACAGTGAGCACACGTCCGCTAGAATCAGGTCCAAGACTTTCAAGGCTTTCCTCTGGTTTTTCGCTGGGGATAAGTTCGCAGACTTTGGTTGTGAAATGACTCAGCAATCGAATTTCATTATTGAGATGGTTTACCAAATAAACGCTGTCATTTTTGACCAAAGCCGTATATTCAGTTTGTCCTGGATTGTTACTGTCATCAAGGGTATTCAGGGATACGAAAATATTACTATCTGAACTAAAAATTTGATTTTGTGTTGAAGAGTCCGCCGCCGAGTCTTGTGGTTTATAACTAAACAAAGCGATTTCCGAATCATCAGATTCAGATGTATCAAAGTAAGGCTCTACAATTTCAACATAAACAGGCAAGCCAGCAGGTAAAGGTCCAAAAAAAACATCGACTTCTTCTTCGGCAGGCAATGAGCCCCCGGAATTACAACCAGAAATCACGATGACACTTGAAATAACAAGAACCAACTGAACAAGCAACTTATTCATCACATCAACAACCTTATTTATTATGCTATTTCCCTAAAACATCCTAATATTTTGCCTAGGGATTATATCTGGGATAGTCTATGAAATAATCTATTAGCTTCTCGATTGGGAGCCTGTTCACATAATTCCACGATCAATGCCATAACTTTGAAGTTGATCATCATCCTGAGATACAACTACGTGATGGATATACCCAAGCAGCCAATCAACACAAGCACTACCACTTCTCCGAGGCCCGAGGCTTTTTCGAGCCAAACAAGCATTATTACTGACATCAAAGAACTAAAGCTTGAAGCCGGTAAAGTATATTCAGCCACGGTCATTCAAGAAAAGGTAACCAACCCAGCGACTTCAGAGAGCATTCTTAAAGCAGATATAAACCAAACAACAGCAAAGCCTGAACAACAAAACCTTACGAAAAACGAGTGGTTAATTTTACTCAAAGGAAAGGCTGTTTTAATTAGTTCTGAAAAGCCGCTAGATATTGGGCAGAGATTACTGCTTAAACTAGAACACACCACATCAAGCGAAAAACCCGTTTTACTGGCTCAATTAGCTAATAACAAAGCCAGTGGCTCATTACAAAACACCAGCACCTTTCAAGCAAGTCAAATGCTTAATATTTCTGGTTCAACACCTTCCCCAGACGCTCAACCATTGGCAAGGAATAGCGCCCAAATTAAGCTCTTATTACAAGCGCTCAACCTAACATTGGATAAACAGCTCCCTTTAAAACAGGGCTTCGATCAATTGAGCGCCCTAACACAAGCTTCTGCAAATGCACTTAATAACAAGGTAAACACCGCGACATTAAACTCTATAAAGACACTCTTGCTAGACACTTTACCCAAGTTACAAGACTTTGCCCAAACAAGACCACAAGCAAATCCTTCATTAACCCCGCAAACCAACCTTAATTCACAAAGTAGCGCAACCAATCCATCCAGTACTTTCATCAAAAACAGTTTATTAAACTCAGGGCTTCTTTTGGAAAAAACGCTTCTCTCTGAACCGAATAAACTTGTGGTATTCAAAGAACAGCTGGCATCTCTTGAAAGGCTAATTCCGAAAAGTACTGCACTCGTTTCACCGAACACGCAACAATCACTTTCTGCATTGAATAAAATACAGCAAACTATTGAGTCTTTGCTGCAATTAGCTTCCAAACAAACAAGTCATTCATCACCATCATCAAGGTCAGACTCTGCCACTGTTCAATTTAACGATCTAAAAGCAAATCTAATGACTGCATCTTCCCTACTGAGCAAACAACTCGCTGCAGAATTATCAGCGACAGAACTGAAGGCTTTTTTTCTAGGCGCTATCAATAATGAAGCAATCGTATCACCGTTTGCTTTTCCCATAATTTCAAACGCGAACATAAATTCTTCAAAAGCTCTTTTCGATAAACAAGAACTTACGACCGGTCAGATTCTTAAGATTCTCGCCGGTATGATTCATAAATTACAATTCAATCAATTAAATAGCTTACTTCAATCAAACAACAATGCTGATGCGCCGCTTCAGCAAACTTGGTTTTTTGAATTACCCATCCTCAACCCAAACCAAACAGTACAAACATTCAACTTCAGAATTGACAAGGAACCTCAACAAAATCCCGAGGAACAAGGCAATACCACTGAAAAAGAATTTAAATGGAAGCTACTTCTGTCTTTTGATTTAGATTCTCTGGGGCCCATATACATACAAATCACCTTATCTAAAGATTCCATTTCCTCTGTGTTGTGGGCAGACAAAGAGTCAACTTTTCACTTGCTGGAAAAAGAATCATTGCACTTTAAGTCTCAGCTTGAAAATATTGGCTTAAAAGTCGATGACCTACACTGCAAAAAAGGCCAGCCCAACCAAACCCAAACCAAGCTTGACCGACATTTAGTGGACACCAAAGCATGACAGATTATCAACATGAAGGGCAGACAAAACCTGATCAGGCGATTGCATTGAAGTATGATGAAATAACAGCGCCCAAGCTAACAGCAAAAGGCCAAGCAGATTTGGCCGAGCAAATCATCAGTATCGCCAAAGAACATAACATTCCAATCTATGAAAATAGTGAATTAGTGAACATTTTGTCTAAACTTGAGTTAGGCGATGAGATTCCCGAAACTCTATACCGAGTAATTGCTGAAATAATTGCCTTTGCGTATCACTTACAAGGTAAGGTACCAAAAGGCTTTACAACAGAATAATGACAATAAGCGACTTAGATATGTCCCAAACAGACCAACAGATTTTAATAGAAACCAAGCCTTACTTTTTTGCTTGCATCACCACAGGCTTTTTAGCAGTTTACAGCTTATTAAGCGGCTCTTTTGTTTCAGCATTTTTGGCGGCATCTTTATGTATCCTGCTTTCAGTCAATTTATTAAGAAATAAAAATCAGAAGAAGCTTGAAGAAGGCTTTTTAGGGTTCAAGTACTCATCGTTGGCACTTGGCTTACTAGGTCTAATTGGCTTAACACTTAGCCCGAGGTACGCCAGTACCTGGATTTACTTCATCCCGATGCTTGTGTTCTTTTTTTACGATTTTAAACCCGCCTTGGCCTTGATTGGCATTTTCTCTGTCATTATTAGCGTTGAACTTTATTTATTTGGCAATATTTTCGAAAACATTCAGGCATTTTTAAATTACTACCTTTACCTGAGTATGGCGTGTAGCTTGGTTTACTTAAGAGAGTTAAGGCGTAAACAGTTAAAACCACTGAGAAGAACAGACAACCTGACCAAAGCAGCAACGAAAGAACATCTGGACCATGACCTCACAAAAGAAATTCAACGAAGTGAACGCGAAGGAAGTGAGCTTTCCTTAGTGGCACTCGGTGTTGATAAAAATTGCTTATCCAAATTATCACCAAAAGAACAAGACAGCGTGATCATACTTTTAGGAAAGCTCCTGCATAATAATCTCAGACTCTTTGATAGCTATTACCTTTGGGAACCCTACGAGTTTTTGATTGTACTGCCTCACACGAGTTCATCTCAGGCTGTCAAAATCGCCAATGCCTTAAGAATTAAAATTCGAAAAGACGTTCAAATGGATCAGGAAGAAATTACGGTAAGCGCGGGCCTTTCATGCCTTAATATTGGTGACGATAGCCAATCGATTATCGAGCGCGCTTCGCAAGCCTTGAAGGAAACACAATCCGTCAGTCATAACCGAACACTTGCATTTCGGGAGTCCAAATCAGCCAATGCGCATGATGAATTTGAGTCAACTCAAGACGAGGGAGCTAATCATGCTAGCTGAAAACCAATTACAAACGCGATTAATCAGCCTATTGTTTCTGCTTAGCGCTATCACACTCGCTTTATTAGGCACACAAAATTTCCAATACGGTTTATACGACCTTGTCTATATGGCCTGGTTCATCGCCAGTTTATATCTTGGCATTAGTATTTATGCTCGCTTTGCGCCGGAGTCAAAATACCTTAAACAAATCACGCTAGGTGTTAGTATTGCTGCTATTTTTTGTTTTTTTATTATAAGTTTTGAGCATCCGAATGAAGTAAAGCACTGGGTTTTCCCGCTGAGCTTACTCGCCTACATTGCACTTTCTCATAGACTCGCGAGCACGATTAATTTAACGATTCTTGGGTTATTTTCGCTGTCTATTCTAATAAATGACACCCTGTACTCAGCACTTGCATTTTCAAGTACCTATTTAATTTTTATGGCACTCGCCAGCACTTATTCTCAACTCCATCAAAAACGCAATAGAACACTGGTCGAGTTAGAAATACATGACCCGCTGACTCGCGCATATAATCTTCGTTACTTGGAAGAAACATTAAAGAAAGAAGTATGCCGGGCTGAACGAACTGGTAAGTCGCTATCTTTAATCAGCTTAGAGATCGATTACTTCCCACAACTCAAAAACTTGCACAACACCCCGACAATCCAGTCATTGCTAGTGAGTTTTTCTGACACCTTAAAAGCTATGATACGTGCCGGTGACAGTGACTACTTTGACGGCAAGCAAACGGCCTATTTATTATTACCCTGTACGCCTTCCGAAGGCGTATTAGTTATCGCAGAACGAATCAGACGAACGATTGAAGAAAGTAAGTGGCCAGAAGTGGATAGCATTTCAGTCAGCTTGGGCTGCACAACCTTTTGCCCTAAAGAAAGGGAGTCTGACGAAGAGGGTTCGTCAAACAAGCTAATTGCCGAGGCGCACCTCGCGTTAGTGGAAGCACAAAAAAATGGCCATAATAGAGTCTGCTTCCACAGCGCCAGACACTAAAATCAATTATACATACTTCACAGATAAGCGGTTTCAAAACTAAAATAAAACTGCTTACCTCCTTGTCTTTAGTTCAGTTTTCTTTTAAAACGCACACTCTCTTGTTTGTTTACTATTTGGATTACTATGAGTGAAGCCGATTTCCAACCCCTTTTAGAGTGGCTCAGGCTCAACCCGAACTGGCTATTATTCAGCATCTTCTTTATATCCTTCATCGAGTCTCTGGCACTTGCCGGCATTATTGTTCCCGGCGTCATCATGCTGTTTTTAGTTGCCTCATTAGCGGGCCATCTAGATTACGCCATCAGCTCTGTTCTACTTGTCGGTTTTTTGGGTGCAATTTTAGGTGACGGGGTCAGCTTTTATTTAGGACGCCATTTCAAAGACAGTATCCCGAAGTTATGGCCCTTTTCTCGCCATCCAAACACACTGGATATGGGCAAAAATTTCTTTCATAAGCATGGCGGAAAAAGTGTCATGTTTGGGCGTTTTATTGGCCCCATACGCCCGGTAATACCTTTAATAGCAGGTATGTTTGGCATGTCTCAGACACGCTTTGCTATGTTTAACAGTGCGTCCGCCGTTATTTGGGCTCCTTTCTACTTACTTCCCGGCTACCTAACCGGCAAAGCCGTAAATTGGCAACTACCCCCTGGTATGCTCACTATTAGTATTGCCTTCATCACCCTGGTAATTGTATTCGCCTGGGGGTTTAGGTACTTGAGCATGCGGTTGCAGGAAGGCACCCCAATTTACGATGCAATTCTTATAAAGCAGCAATCCAGCTATTTGCTTCAAAAAATCCAAAGACATTTTCGCAACTTTCAACATAAACACCCTGATTTCGAATTTCCACTGGCATCTATCACTTTATTTTTGATCAATCTTTGCATTTTTCTTGTTTGGAGCTTTCTAAGCATCAACACAGATTTACTGCTCACAACCAACCAAGCGTGCTTAGATTTAGCTCACAGCCTTCGCACAGAAATGGGCGCCATCAGCCAAGTAATTTCGCAATTATCCGTTCATTTAACTTTATTGGGCGATGAAGCTTTTTTATATGTTTCCTTCATTGTTTTGATTATTCTCATGACAGTACGAAAACATTATTACGCGGTTTTCCACATTATCGTTGCGGGTCTTCTCACTGCGCTTATCACTCATACTTTAAAACAATACTTTGGTATTAACAGACCAGATATTACACTTACCGCCCCCCCATCCTTTGCTTATCCGAGTGGTCATAGCAGTGGTGCTACCGTGTTTTACGCTCTTATTGCCAGCTTCATTGCCCAAGAAATGGCAAACAAAAAGCGCTGGAAGTGCTACTTGAGCTTTTCTCTGCCTATTATCTTCATTGCCTTAAGTCGCGTAATACTCGGAGTACACTGGTTAACAGATGTAGTGGGCGGAATTAGTTTGGGTCTAATTATTTCAAGTGTAACGCGTATTTCTTATAGCTACTTTTACGTTAAAGATGCTGAAAAAACACCCATGATCACTTCAGATAAAAAATATATTATAAGCAGCTTATTCGTTTGGCTTGTGTCCGTAGTGGCATACCAATGGTGGTTTTTTGGGAGCACCCTTAATGCCATGAGCTTAAATATGTAAAGTGGATTCCAAATAGATAATTTCCTGAAACGATTTAAGTCGATTAGACTAAATCAGACACTACTCCACCAAATCCGAAAGCTGGTCAGCTATTTTAGATAAACGTAATTCAGAGTTTCCCAGCTCATATAAACATTGTTTTTGCTCATTCCCTAAGGGAAGCAGTTCCGTTAAACGCCAGCCGACTTCACGGGCATCGTCATAATCTATATCCATATTTAATTCTTGCACATATGGATGTTTCGCCAAGGCTTTAAGCACGAGACACAGCTCATCAAACTCTTCAGGAGTCGACAAATATGGCTCTTTCATTTTTTCAGTGATGTCAGCCTTCCATACACCATCTTCTTGCCTGGACAAGTTAGACAAGCCTACTTGAGCCATACCTTCAACCACAATATTCAAGATACCCTGTTGAGAGGTTTCACCAAAATCAACGATTTTTACCATCGTTCCAGTGGTATAAAATGCTTGGCCTTTGATTTTTTGTGGTGACACCAAGGTCACGACAAATGGCTCTTCATGCCTTAAACATGCTCTTACCATGTCCAAATATCGTGGTTCAAATATTCGAAGCGATATCCTTCCTTTTGGACATACAATGGCATTTAAAGGAAACACAGATAAGTTCATTTGAAAACTCGTCATAATAAATTTATTTACTAACTAATCTTAAGGATAGCTGCAAATTTCACTCTCATAAAAAAGTTCTTACATTCAAACCAAACAAGCGATAAAAAACTCTTGGAAAAAGCGACAAAGCACAGAAACGCCTCGTGCCTATATGCTTATTTTTTGTTATGCTCACCGGTGATTTAACGTATTCTTGCACACTTCAGAAGAGACAACTCATGCCAACTTATCGCTCTAAAACATCTACCCACGGACGCAATATGGCCGGTGCGCGTGCACTCTGGCGCGCCACTGGAATGACCACAGAAGATTTTGATAAACCCATTATTGCGATCGCCAACTCTTTTACTCAATTTGTTCCGGGTCATGTCCACCTTAAAGACATGGGACAGTTAGTTGCCCGCCAAATTGAAAAAGCCGGTGGCGTTGCCAAAGAATTTAATACCATTGCCGTTGATGATGGCATCGCGATGGGTCATGACGGCATGCTCTACAGTTTGCCTTCTCGGGAGCTTATTGCCGATTCAGTTGAATATATGGTCAATGCGCATTGTGCCGACGCCATTGTCTGTATTTCTAACTGCGACAAAATCACACCTGGAATGTTAATGGCTTCTTTGCGTCTAAACATCCCGGTTATTTTTGTTTCCGGCGGACCAATGGAAGCTGGTAAAACTAAATTATCTGAACATAAATTAGACCTTGTTGATGCCATGGTTATTGCGGCAGATGATTCAGCAGACGATGAAACCGTAGCAGAATATGAACGCAGCGCTTGTCCGACCTGTGGTTCTTGCTCTGGCATGTTCACAGCAAACTCTATGAACTGTTTGACCGAGGCAATTGGCCTATCTCTTCCTGGTAACGGCACAATGCTTGCCACGCACGCAGACAGAGAAAAACTTTTCCTAAAAGCTGCTGACCAAATTGTAGAAATCACCCGCCGTTATTATGAACAAGATGATGAGTCTGTGTTGCCACGTAACATCGCAAATCATAAAGCCTTTGAAAATGCCGTTATGCTCGACATCGCTATGGGGGGGTCGACTAATACGATTCTTCACTTGCTTGCTGCGGCGCAAGAAGCAGAGCTTGATTTTGACTTGAGAAAAATCAACGAATTAAGCCACAAGATCCCTCAATTATGTAAAGTCGCACCGAATTCACCCAAATACCATATTGAAGATGTTCACCGTGCAGGCGGCATAATGGCGATTCTTGGCGAACTTGATCGTGCAGGCTTGTTGCATAGCGAATTACCTACGGTGCATAGCCCAACAATGAAAGATGCACTCGCTAAATGGGACATCATGCAAAACAATTCTCCTGAAGTGGCTGAATTTTACAAAGCGGGCCCTGCGGGTATTCCTACGCAAACCGCATTTAGCCAAGCTACCCGCTGGCCAACACTAGATGGCGATAGAGAAACCGGCTGTATCCGCTCTATTGAACATGCTTATTCTTTAGAAGGTGGCTTAGCCGTACTATATGGCAACATCGCCGAAGATGGCTGCGTGGTTAAAACTGCCGGTGTTGATGAATCTATCCATGTATTTACTGGCAAGGCCGTTATTTTCGAGAGCCAAGACTCCGCAGTAAAAGGCATTCTAAACGATGAAGTCGTGGCCGGAGATGTGGTCATTATTCGCTACGAAGGCCCTAAAGGTGGCCCGGGCATGCAAGAAATGCTTTATCCGACCAGTTATTTAAAATCTAAAGGGCTGGGAAAAGTTTGTGCATTGCTAACGGATGGACGTTTCTCGGGTGGTACATCGGGTCTATCAATTGGCCATGCATCACCGGAAGCTGCGGCAGGTGGTGCGATTGCGTTAATTGAAGCAGGTGACACCATTAAAATTGACATCCCTAATCGAACAATCGATGTCGATGTCTCTTTTGAAGAGTTAGCAACGAGACGCGCTCACATGGAGGCAAAGGGAAAGCTTGCATGGAAACCGCTTGAAGATCGCCCAAGAAAAGTATCAAGCGCGCTAAAAGCCTATGCAATGCTAGCAACCAGCGCGGATAAAGGCGGCGTGAGAGACTTATCTTTACTGGATTAAACGCTTAAATCCATTGCCTGATTCAGAAATATACTCAGCCTCGTTGAGTATATTTCTGCTTTCACTGATGACTTATAAATTACCAACGGTCAAATTCTACACACGCTCAAATACGACAAAACTATAATCATACGGGTTCGGACCTTCTGCCGTATAATCCTCTCTTCCGATTTCTTTCCACTGACCCCAATCCACTTCCGGAAACCAGGCATCACCTTCAACAACCGCATGAACCTGCGTTAGATAAATTTTATCTATTTCAGGCAAGCTGCTTTGGTAGATTTGGTCGCCACCAATAATCATTAATTCATCTTGGCCATCAATCTCACAAATGGCTTCGGCTAAGTCATAGGCTTGCCCCAAAGTATGAGCTACTTTTATCCCCTCTGCCTGCCAATCAGTGTTGCGCGTGATGACAATATTGGTTCTGCCCGGCAGGGGTTTACCGATAGATTCAAAGGTTTTTCGCCCCATAATAATGGGTTTGCCAAGGGTCACCTGCTTGAAGTACTTCAGATCATTCGGTAAATACCAAGGCAATTTATTATTGATACCGATGACTCGATTTTCGGCCATGGCCACTATCATGGATCGCTTCATAGTGATGTCTCAACTGTACTAAAATGAGCGCGCAGTTTACCACCTCATAAGTCGAGTCAAAAATCATTTGTGCACTATCGTTTTTTTAAACCCTCATTGGCTTTTCCTCTAGCATTTTAAACTCTATGCTATAAATACAATGACAAGACACTCTAAACGTGAACTCAGCTTGCTACGAAGAATGCTCTGCCCACAGCGCGAAGTGATTACTCAATGCCAACGAGGTGATCATGATCTTATTCAATCGGGTACGCTTATCTATTTAAGAGATTGTTATGACCATACAATTCAAATAATGGAATTACTCGAGTCTTATCGTGATATGACGGCGAGCATGCTGGATATTTACCTGTCGAGTGTCAGTAATAAGATGAATGAAGTGATGCGCGTGCTCACGGTGATGGCGACTATCTTTACTCCCCTGACCTTTATCGTGGACGTTTACGGGATGAACTTTGACCGAGACGCAGGCCCATGGAGTATGCCTGAACTCGGCTGGTCGTTTGGCTACCCTTTAATCTGGATCATCATGATCAGCATAGCTGCCGGAATGTTAGTGGCGTTCAAACGAAGAGAATGGTTTTAAAACATTTTATCAAACAGAGACTTTTTAAAGACCTAACGAGCTCTGGCAAGAAGGACGCTCATTGAGCTGCCTACCCTGAGTTCATCGATCGGTCGAAATGCTTCCAATGAAACTCAGAGTTTAATTTGGAAGCCCCTTCGACGAGCTCAGGGAGCGGTAGTTTTACTTAACTAATTACCTTTCATGCTACTACAACTAAATAGCTATGGGCGCTTTGATGCCCGGATCTGGCTCATAATTCAGCACTTCAAAATCTTCAAACTCATAGTCAAAAATAGACTCGGGCTTACGGCGGATATTTAGAGTCGGTAAAGGCTTTGGGCTTCTCGATAATTGCTTCAAGACAATATCATCCGTTAAATGATTCTGATAAAGATGGCAATCCCCGAAAGTATGCACAAACTCGCCTACGCCTAAGTCACATTGCTGAGCAATCATGTGGGTTAATAAGGCATAACTTGCGATGTTAAAGGGCACCCCTAAAAATAAATCCGCACTGCGCTGATAAAGCTGACAAGAGAGCTTGCCGTCAAGGACGTAAAACTGGAACAAGCAATGGCAAGGCGCTAGCGCCATTTTACCCTGTTCCGCATTCGCCTGAGGAGACTGACTTTCATCGGGTAACTCAGTAGGGTTCCAGGCCGAAACAATTAAACGTCGTGAATCTGGCTTGGTTTTAATCTGCTGAATCAATTCAGAAACCTGGTCAACAACTTGGCCATCTGCACCTTGCCAAGAACGCCATTGCTTACCGTAAATTGGCCCCAAATCACCCGTTTCTGTTGCCCACTCATTCCAAATGGAAACGCCACGTTCAGTTAGCCAGTTATTATCGGTACTGCCTTTAAGAAACCATAACAGTTCGTAAATAATACTTTTTATATGGACTTTCTTGGTGGTGACTAATGGAAAGCCCGCATTAAGATCAAAGCGCATTTGTCGACCGAATACAGATCGGGTTCCGACTCCTGTTCTATCGCCTTTATCCGTCCCGTTTTCCAATACATCTTTCATTAAATCTAAATAGGCTTTCATACGTGAACCTTCATCAATTTCAATTCAATTTTGCATTCATCATTATTTAGCGAGGTTTTGGGCGTTATATTTATATGCATAAGCAATAAATGCAATGCCCACAAATATCATTGGAACGGACAAGAGCTGTCCTTTGGTTAACCAATCCCAAGCGATAAACCCAATATGTGCATCCGGCTGGCGCACAAACTCGACGATAAACCGAAAAATCCCATACCAAATCATAAACATACCGGACACAGCGGCTGCCGGACGAGGCTTACTTGAATAAAACCAAAGTATGCAGAAAAACAATACCCCTTCTAATGCAAATTGATAAAGCTGAGAGGGGTGACGCACCAATTGCTGCGGATCCGTCGGAAAGACCATGCCCCAAGGCATCGTCGTTGCGCGACCCCATAATTCAGCACCGATGAAGTTACCAATTCGCCCCAAACCCAAGCCGATAGGCACCAGTGGCGCGAGAAAATCCAGAAGCTCGAAAAAAGTACAACCTATTTTCTTAGCATATAAATATATCGCAACCATCACCCCCATTAAACCGCCATGAAAGGCCATGCCGCCTTCCCATACTTTAAATAGCCATACTGGGTCAGCTAGAAATTTATCAAAATTATAAAAGAACACATACCCTAGTCGGCCACCGATAATGACACCCAAGGCGCCATAGTAGATCATGTCACCCACTTGCTCTTTAGAAATCGGTGAGCCAGGGCGCTGAGCTCGTTTCTGACCTAACAAGTGAGCAGCAAGAAAACCAAAAAGATACATCAGGCCGTACCAATGAATTTGAATAAAGCCTAAATCCAAGGCAACAGGATCTATATTTGGATATGCCAATGACATGAAAATACTCCTAAAAAGCTCTAACAATCAGATTAAAAATTTAATACCCACTAACATTAAAAATGCTGAAAACAATTTCCTTAATAATGGGCCGGGTAAATAATGCGCCAAATTTGCCCCTACTCTAGCAAAGTAGATAGAAGTGAAAGCGATCCCCAATAAGGCAGGCAAATAAATAAAACCCAAACTCCACTCAGGCCTGTCTGGTATGCCAGAACCTATGGCAATATTACTCAAACTGGCAAATACCGCGATGGGTAAACCGCACGCTGCCGAGGTGCCGACAACTTGCTTCATTTGTATTTGAAAACGACTTAAATAAGGCACGGTTAAGGTGCCTCCACCAATACCAAAAATAGATGACACCCAAGCGACCACTACGCCAGCAAGAATAAAAATGGGCTTTTCAGGTAAGGGTTTACGTTTTTCGACCTTCACTTTAAACATCATTTTGATCGATACAATAATCGCAAACACACCGAACAATTTTTTCAGCAGTTCCCCTTCAAGTTGAACCACGGTGAATACGCCTAATACGGCACCGAGCATAATGCCGATACTCATGGGTTTAAATATTGCCCACAGAACACTGCCTTTTTGATTATGTTTAATAACCGAACTTGCGGATGTAAACACAATAGTGGCTAAGGATGTGCCGATAGCTAGATGCGTAAGTACCTCTGGAGAAACACCCTGCCATTGAAATATAAAAATGAGAATAGGCACAACAACAAGCCCACCACCAACACCGAACAAGCCAGCGGTTATTCCGGCAAAAACCCCAGCAATTAAGTAGCTTGCAATAATCATAGCGGTGCCAGAATCTCAGCGAAATAAAGCGTGGTATGATACCGTAATTTTTTATCGAATGCTTAAGAGGTTTGCTAGATGTGCCTTATCATTTTCAACTGGGAACCTGAAAGCCTTAGACCCTTAACCTTGGCCGCAAATCGCGATGAATTTCATAGTCGGACCAGTCTTGATGCACATTTTTGGGCAGATTATCCAAGGATATTTGCAGGAAGAGATTTAGAAAAAAACGGCACTTGGCTTGGGCTAGCTAAAAACAATAACAATAGATCATTCAGGCTAGCGGCTCTCACCAACTTCCGCAGCGTCGATCGCAAGAGTTATGAACATTCAAGGGGCGAGATCACCCAACAGTTTCTCACTTCAGACTTAAACGCTCTCGAATACGTCCAACAAATCTCGTTTTGTCTTTATGCAGGTTTTAATGCCCTGTTTTTTGATGGCAATGAACTGGTCTATTGTCATCATGAAGCGGATAGCGCGCCGGTATATTATGCATTAGACAAAGGAGTCTATGGTTTATCTAATGCTGAACTGGACACGCCATGGCCAAAAGTAGAAAAAACAAAAATGGCTTTTCATACTTTGGAAAATAACGCTAGTCATATAGCTAGCGCCAATCATCTGTTTGTTCACTTAAGAAACGATACACTTGCTGAAGATAAACAACTCCCCAGCACAGGGGTCAGCATTGAAGTGGAACGCATGCTCTCAGCAGCGTTCATTATTAGCCCAAATTACGGCACACGAACAGCGACAGTCGTTATTATCGATAGCATAGACGGTAAGCAGTCAGTCTTTTTCGATGAGCGCCAATTTTCAAACAAGGGAGATAATAGTCGAGAAGTGATTAAAAGATTAGCTTAAGCCACGCTAATTATCTTCAGCGCGTTGTTGTTTTAACTGCATAGATTGCCGCTTAATAACATGCTGAACCAATACTTCCTGATTCGCATCGCTAATATCAACAAAATCTGCTCGGATAATATATTTATTGCGCTCACTTTCTTCTTCATACCGGTCACAAGCTATCGCGGCAGCCAATAAAGTTAAGCGTATGTTATTTGGATAGAGCGTAAGCTCTAGAGAAATATACTGATTTAAAGTGGCAGGCTTATCGGATGGAAACGCCAAGCCACAGGCACTCAAATTAACACTACAGATGTTACTCGTGGTATCCAAATCCTCTTCTTTATTATTATCAGCCCCTAAAGCTAAATTGATTTTTTGGTTCAATAAATCTAGAAGCCTATAAACCTCTGGCTGACTGCTCTGAATAATGGCCAAGTTGGCCATAACTTCATTATCGATCTGCTTAAGTAAGTCTTTTAAAGAGCTCGGTTTGGCCTGGATCGCAAGCGCTTGTTCGTCCTGTGATAAAAATTGGCAACGAAGACCTACCAGATCTGTCACCCGAAAATAGCGACGCCTTTCTTGATTGGACTTCAGTATCGTCTCAGCCATACGGATATTCTCCCTTAAAAAATCTCATCTGGATCAAGATCAAACAGGTTATCAATGGTTTGCGTATTCTTGTCGATCTTTTTACTTTCTTCACGCAACTTCTCTTTCACTTGCTTATCTGTTTTCTCTTGCAGAATAATTTCAACACGTCGGTTTTTCCGGCGACTTTCTGGCGTATCATTTGGCACCAAAGGACGCGTATCCGCAAAACCTGTGATCACAAAACGATCCTGCTTTATAAACCCATCATCAAATAAGCCATGCGCTACTTCGAGCGCTCTGGCAACGGACAAGTCCCAGTTAGATGGAAACATAATGGTATTAATGGGCACATCATCGGAATGACCTTCAACAGAAATCTGCCCTTCAATTGTGCTCAGAATAGTAATTAATTTATCTAATACGGGTATAAATTCATTTTGCAATGTGGCGGACCCTGAAGCAAACGCGCCTTTTTCCTGAATCCGAATCACAATTCGCCTACCTTGGGTTTCCAACTCAACCATATCCTTGGCAATTTCTGTTTGCAGCTTCTCGGCAATTTCTTCTGCTTTCGCCTCGGCATCTTTTTCCATTTCCATCATTTGCTGGGCAATAAACTCAGAAATTTGTTCTTTTTTATCCTGCGCTTGCTCGGTCCCTTGATCACATGCCTCGGCAACGGCTTCTTCTATTGCCGCATCGCATAACACTTCGAGGGTTTCTTTATCGGCATCAACGGTGTGTTGCATGACCATTTGCAAAGGTGAAGGGTCAGGCTTACCCGGTGAGAATTCTTGGGCAATAATACTGGTACCTTTAGGAATAGATGAAACATCCACCTGATTCTGAACACCAAAGGCTTCCCGCATAGAGCCGGCTAAACGCTTAAACTTCAATACATCCATTTCTGCAAAAGAAAGTAACAGAACAAAGAAGCACATCAACAGAGACATCAAGTCTGCAAACGTACCCATCCATGCCGGCAATCCGGGGACGCAGTCGCAATCTTTTTGTTCTTCATCACTCATAGTTAAAACTTAACCTTCAAGCTCATTTGCTTTTCTGTTGGAAATTTTTACTTATTCTTCCGGTTTCTCGCGCTTACCTTCAGCTAAATAGGCTCGCAACATACTTTCAATCACTCGAGGGTTTTGACCTGCCTGAATGGCTAAGACAGCATCTATAGACATGGTTTTTATTAATTCTTCCTCAGCCATACGCAACTTAAGTTTATCGGCAAAAGGAATTGCGATCATATTCGCCAACATCGCACCATATAATGTGGTTAACAATGCAACAGCCATGGCAGGTCCAATTGATTTCGGGTCATCCATGTTAGATAACATTGCCACGAGACCGATAAGTGTTCCAATCATCCCCATTGCCGGTCCAAGATCACCTAACGCCCCCCAAACACTTGCACCGATTTTATGTCGCTCAACAGCCATATTTTTATCGCGTGTTAAGACATTTTTCACCACATCTTCATCGTGACCATCAATTAACAATCCAATACCGCGAGCCAAGAAGTCATTGCTAATTTCTTTACCTTCCAACGATAACAAGCCGCCCTTTCTGGCGGCATCAGCAAGTTCCACCACTAAAGTGATCAAATCTTCAGGCGAATCTAGCTTGAACATAAACGCTTTAGCAGCCGTTTTACCGGCGCCCAAAAACTGCCCGAGATTGAATTTCATCATCAAAACAATAAAGGAACCCACGAATACAATCAGGACCGACGGAACATCCATGAACATTCCAATACCACCGCCCAAAATCATAGCGAACGCAATGACAGCAAAACCACCAATTAAACCGATGAGGGTCGCTAAATCCACTGATTACTCCTAGAAGATAAATTCAATACTTGAAATGCATATATTCAAAATAAGATGTTCGATAAATTAACCCAAACAATATCTCGCAAAAACTTTCAACACGGTATCGACTGACGCTATACTGCTAG
>JBFJZQ010000011.1:0-22698 GCA_041622015.1 Oleiphilaceae bacterium | reverse complement strand
TATTTCGGCGTAGCTCAATACAGGTATTTCGACGTAGCTCAATGAGCGGTAATTAAGTTTAATCAGCTGTAATTTAAACCCTAACTTTCGCTAATTCGGCCCTCATAGCTGAAATTGTTGCTTGGTAGTCATTGGTATTGAAAATGGCTGAACCCGCCACAAAGGTATCTGCACCGGCAGCAGCAATTTCAGCGATATTTTGCACCGTGACGCCCCCATCAATTTCAAGACGGATATTTTTATCATAAGCATCAATCTTAGCGCGTGCTTGTTTCAATTTTTCAAGCGTGGCAGGGATGAATTTCTGACCACCAAAACCTGGGTTAACCGACATCAACAAGACCATATCAAGCTTATCCATTACATGATCCAGGTAATGTAAGGGTGTCGCTGGGTTAAATACTAAGCCTGCTTTACAACCACCATCTTTGATTAATTGCAATGAACGGTCAATGTGCTCTGAAGCTTCAGGATGAAAGGTAATATACGTCGCGCCAGCATCAATAAAGCTTTTGATCATGTCATCAACGGGTTTAACCATCAGGTGAGCATCAATCGGCGCAGTAACACCATGTTTGCGCAAGGCTGCACAAACCATAGGGCCAATGGTCAGATTAGGAACATAATGATTATCCATCACGTCAAAATGGACAATGTCAGCGCCAGAAGCGAGAACATTATCGACTTCCTCTCCCAAGCGGGCAAAGTCGGCAGATAAAATAGAAGGTGCGATTAAAAATTGGCTCATAGTGTCCTCAGTGCTTGAAATTTAAGCTATTCTAACTGACACAGGCGTGTGCGAATAGTCACAATAGCGTATCGCAATAAGTGCTTTATAGGGTTGAACAAATAGAATGCAAAAAAAATGGTTTTCTCTGGGGTTATTCGTGGTGCTTCATGGCTTGATGATTGGTGGTCCAGGGCGATTAATGGCCGAGACTCAAAGTGACGTCAAATCCGATCCATCTGTAGAATCTGACAGAGCTGCCTATTTAGATCCAGAACAAAAAAAGCAACTGGCCTTAGCGAAATCCTTAAAAGAGCATGAGCTGGTTTGGTTAGATGTCACTTATCCTGAACAAACTGAAGCGATAAAAGTGCTTTCTATTACACACCCACCTCTCATACCTGAAAAACAAGGTGCGATATTACTTCTGCATGACAAAGAGCAGCATGCTGATTGGCCTGAGGTGATACGTCCTCTGCGTATGAATTTGCCAAAAGAGGGCTGGTATACTCTATCGGTTAATTTACCTGACGAGACCAGGGTGAAATCTCTTCCCCGAAAGTTAGATGCCAAGGCCTTTGATCAGGTCATTTTGACAGACAGCTTAAAGTCCAAATTGGATTCTGGTATACGGACAAGAAATGATGCAGCTAATAAAGACGCTCAAGAAGCAGAAGCATCTGTTGCTAAAACGAATGAAGGTCTTCCTGACGAACCGAGTCCTAGTGAGCAGAAAGATGAAACTGAGTCAGTCGACATAGATTTGGCAGCATCAGAGAAAAAACCAGAATTAAACAAAATCCCCTACCACACAAGAGCCTTGAGTCATATTCAAAAAGCATATGAGCACCTTCAAGCAGAAAGTTATCAAAATATAGTGATTGTCGCCTACCGACAATCAACAGAGCTAGCGATTCAATATATCAAGGCACATTTAGGTGAAATAAGCTCGCCAGGCTTCGCTTTAATTTTAATAGAGCCTTCTTTGCCAGATACCTACTTAATTGATCTTAGCGAGTGGCTGGGACAAGCTTTTCCAGCACCTATTTTGGAAATTATAAATCGAGGGAATGTCCAGGCATTTAAGGAGGCAGAATACAGAAAGTTAGCGTTTCAGATGACAGGGGCGAAATCCTACAAGCAGCTATTTTTAACGTTTAATAACAATGAGATATTTGATGACAACCTAACAAGACGAATTAAATCATGGCTAGAGACGAATGCTCCTGGTATGAAAGTTGGCCCTTAAAAAAGCGTATCTATTCTTGCATAAATGCATCAATAAATTTTAGAACTTCAGGATAATCTGTCGCTTTTTTCTGCGTGATAACTTCCAAGCGTTTAATTTTGACATCAAATTCTTTGACGATTTTATCTAGTTTTTTATAAAGCTCTAGGATGTCAGCCTCGGTGTTAACAATATCTTTTCGGAGTGAGCTGATTTTTTCTAAGGCGTCTTCTCCAACTGTGTAACCTTTTCGTTGACGTTCTGCTGCTCGGGATTCTTCATCCATTATTTGTGATTGCAGGCTTTTGATTTTGGCTTGTTTAATGCCAACAACGCCCTGTAAATCAAGGACATGTCTATTTAAAACGCGGACCGCATCATTGGGTTGGCTATATAATTGTTTGAGTTCTTCATCGACAGCTTCTTGTTTTTTCTTTTCTATCAGTGCAAGCCGCTGTTTTTCTAAGGCTTCGTCTCTTGCTTTGATTTCTTCGGGAGTTAGTGCAGGGGGCACTGTTTTAACGATTCGGCCTTTTTCATTAAGAATGTCGTAGCCCTTATCTGCATATTGGGCAGGTAGGGTTTGCGTTAAAACTAATTGGTTGTTTTCATTTTTATAGCGATAAAACTGAGCAGCAAAGGAGGAAAAAGTAATTACTGATAAAAGCACCAAACAAAGTGTTCGATAAAGTATACTTCGCTGCTTAAGAGAGAAGAGACACCAACGGAATAAGTGGAAAGGATTAAACATTATTACCCTAGCTGATTAGAAAATTACGGCATTGCCTGCTTAAGCATGAGTATAGCTGATTTTAAGGCTGTGGCGTATTCCAATATCATTTTCATTAAGTTCGTAATAAATTTTAGTTTCTACCCCTTCTGAAAGCAGATAACGTTATTATTACTCACGTAACGGCTTGATAAGCTGAATCGGAATTATTGTTTATGGATTATGTATTTGAACAAATTCTTTTGTTTATCATTTCAATTGTCGCAAATGGTTTAAGTGCGATGGCAGGGGGCGGCGCAGGCCTGCTTCAATTTCCCGCTTTATTATTTTTAGGTTTGAGTTTTTCAGTTGCCTTGGCGACTCATAAAGTAGCGAGCGTAGCGCTTGGTGTCGGTGCAACCTTCAGACACCTAAAAGAAAAGCGACTAAGTTGGAAGTTTGCATCTCATATTCTGGTTTTTGGCTTGCCCGGGGTTATGCTGGGCGCTTTGATGATTTTGTCTGTTCCTGATGATGTCGCCAAGATTGCTCTAGGGATATTAACAATGGGCTTAGGGTTTTATTCATGGTTGCAGCCGGAGCTAGGTCTGCAGGCGAAGCCAAAAGTGTTTTCTTCTTGGCAGTGGATTGTTGGTGGGGTGATTTTATTTTTAATTGGCGTCTTAAATGGCTCGATTACCTCTGGTACCGGTTTATTTGTGACCCTCTGGCTGGTTAGATGGTATGGCCTGGATTACCAACGTGCCGTTGGGTATACCTTGATTCTTGTTGGGATGGTGTGGAATGGTATAGGAGCATTTACGCTTGCGACCCAATCACCGGTAAAATGGGAATGGGTCGCGCCCCTTGTCTTAGGCGCGCTGTTAGGCGGCTATTTAGGCGCACATTTATCCTTGGCAAAAGGAAGCAAACTGGTCAAACGCTGTTTTGAAACCGTAACCATTCTAGTGGGCTTATCTTTGTTGATAGATGGAAGCGTCTAGGTTTTTACCAACCAGACGCCTCTATGGTGTTTAAGCGATACCATATTGTGATCGATATAGCGAAATTGCATCAGCATATTGGGATAAACTTGCATCATCCTGAATGTAGTCTAATACTTGAGTTAAGTTCACGATGCTGACCACTGGTATATTGAAGTCCCGTTCGACCTCTTGAATCGCAGACAAATCACCTTTACCTTTTTCTTGGCGATCCAGAGCAATGATGACACCAGCAGGTTCGGCGCCGGCAGCCTGAATAATTTCAATAACTTCGCGTATGGCTGTTCCCGCAGTAATCACATCGTCAATTATCATGACTTTGCCAGATAAGGGAGCGCCGACTAAGGTTCCACCTTCACCATGTGCTTTTGCTTCTTTGCGGTTAAAGGCAAAAGGTACATTTTGTTGATGAAGTGATGAAAGACAGACTGAAGTGGCTGCGCCAAGGGGAATGCCTTTGTAAGCAGGGCCAAACAGAACATCGTAAGGGATGGCTGAATCAACCAGCGTTTGTGCATAAAATGCACCTAAATTAGCGAGTGACAGGCCATCGTCGAATAAACCTGCATTAAAAAAATAAGGGCTAACGCGGCCTGATTTCAGGGTAAATTCGCCGAACTTCAGAACGTTCTTTTGGATAGCAAAACGGATGAAATCGCGTTGGTGTGACTTTAAAGTAGAGTTGTCGAGCATTAATTGCGCCTAAGTTGTCAAATATTACAGTGTTTTTCTTTTCAAAAAATGTGAAACAAGTATCATACCACGCAAATGAATGAAGAGGCAGTTATGCGAGTAGTATCAATTAATGTAAACGGCTTAAAACGGGCAGCTGA
The DNA here is from genome assembly GCA_041622015.1 of Oleiphilaceae bacterium. Classification (GTDB taxonomy): domain Bacteria; phylum Pseudomonadota; class Gammaproteobacteria; order Pseudomonadales; family Oleiphilaceae; genus PZPK01. Next base: position 18,197 of record JBFJZQ010000011.1, on the reverse strand, counting down.
GCTTGGTTTTTTTGATTGGATGCGTGAAATCGATGCCGATGTGGTATGTGTTCAGGATCTGCAAGGTAAGGTTTACGATTTTGATGACGCGATTTATCATCCAGAAGGCTACCAAGCCTACTTTATCGATGCCGAAAATCCAGAAGATGGCGGCGTAGGTATTTATACCAAGCATTTTCCGAAGGCGATCATGTATGGTTTTGCCTACGGCCCTGCTGATGCCGAAGGTCGTTTCATTCAAGCAGACTTTGAAAATGTCAGTGTTGCGTCTATGTTGGCGCCTAATGCCTTAGGCCGACCTGAAAAACAGGCCGATAAGGATGCGTTTCAAGAAGCATTTGCTGCTCACTTGGAAAAAACATTAAGAAAAAGACGTCAGTTTATTTTTGCGGGCAGCTTTAATTCAGCACACTTAGTCATGGATGCGAGTAAAAAGTACCATGAGTTAGATGTCAGTGGCTTTAAAGCGCATGAACGTGCTTGGTTTGATACTGTGTTTGATGACTTCGGTTATATCGATGCATTTAGACAGATCAATGTGCAAAAGAATCAATATACTTGGTGGCCAGAATGGGCCAAAGGCTGGCGTAAAAATTCGGGTTGGCGGACGGACTTTCAGATCACCACGCAATTAATGAAAAACTTAATTGAAGATGGGTTTATTGACGAGGATACACGTTTCTCTGATCATGCTCCTCTCGTGATGGATTATGATATCTTCATGTAAGGTGTTTGGTTTCTGAGCAGTATATTCGCTCCCTGAGCCCGTCGAAGGGTCTTTCAAATTAAACTTTGAGTTTCATCGATCATATTTCGACGAAGCTCAATACAGGCATTTCGACGAAGCTCAATACAGGCATTTCGACAGGCTCAATGAGCGTATTTTTATTTAGAGGCTAAGGCTTTTTCCTGCAAGATAAAAATTTCTTTCAAACCTTTCTTGGCAAGATCAAGCATGGCATTAAACTCTTCTTGATCAAACGCCTCTTCTTCGGCTGTACCCTGTACTTCAATGAATTTACCCGCATCGTTCATCACCACGTTCATATCGGTTTCAGCTTCAGAATCTTCCGGATAATCTAAATCAAGCACTGGCGTGCCTTTATAAATTCCGACAGAGACAGCCGCAATTTTTTGCTTAAGAGGCAGACTTTTCAGTTTGCCAGAATCAACTAGACTTTGAAGTGCATCTATAAGGGCGACACAACCACCGGTTATTGATGCGGTACGGGTACCACCATCAGCTTGAATAACATCACAATCGATTTGAATAGAACGTTCACCTAAGGCTTTCATATCGACAGCGGCACGCAACGAACGCCCAATTAAACGTTGTATTTCAACGGTACGACCGGTTTGCTTGCCACGAGCAGCCTCACGATTCATACGAGAGCCTGTTGAACGAGGCAACATGCCGTATTCTGCAGTGACCCAGCCTTTACCGGTGCCTTTTAGGAAAGGTGGTGTTTTTTCATCGATACTGGCAGTACAAATGACCTTAGTATCACCAAATTCGACTAACACTGAACCTTCAGCATGTTTGGTGAATTGGCGCGTAATTTTAATATCGCGTGATTGATCAAGTTGGCGTCCACTAGGTCTCATTCGGTTATCCTGTAATATATGAGTAAAAAACGATCTGTCTAAATTAAGAGGTTGGGGAGTTTAGCATTTAAAGGGTAGGTTTCTAAGTAGCTAAGGCGTAGAATTTAGACCCCATTGAAAAAATGTACACATTCATAACGAGGAGTAAGTAATGCTGAAAAGCATGACGGCGTTTGCAAGAGTCGAACATGAAGTGTCTGGCGGCAGTCTGACATGGGAAATCAGGACGGTGAATCATCGCTATCTTGAGCCTAATTTAAAGTTGCCTGAGCACCTTCGTGAAGCGGAACCGCAATTACGTAATTTAATGCGTAAATACCTTTCCCGTGGAAAGCTAGATGGCATGTTGAAATGGCAGCCGGCCTTTACGCAAACGCAAAACTTACAGTTGAATGACAAGGTCTTACAGGCCTTAAGTTCAGCGCAATCTGCATTATCCAAGCATTTTGCTACGCTCGCCCCAATTGACCCGCTCGCTTTGCTGCAATGGCCAGGCGTAATCGATTCGCAAACGCAAGACCATCAAGTCATGGTGAAAGGCGCCGTCGATGCATTCGAAGCCTGCTTAAAGATTCTGCAAGAAAATCGTCTTCGAGAAGGCAGCCAATTAGCGCCACTATTTGATACCCGCTTGACTGAAATTTCAGAAATTGTGTCTAGAGTGCGCGCCGCCTTGCCCGAAATTTTGCGTAAGCAACGCGAGCAAATCCAGAAACGTTTTCAAGAAGCCAGTATTGATATCAACAATGAAAGGCTCGAACAAGAAATGGTGCTATTAGCACAAAAGACCGATGTAGCCGAAGAGCTCGATCGATTAGATGCGCATGTGGTTGAAGTTAGAAATGTCTTGAAAAAGAAAGAACCCGTTGGTCGGCGCTTAGACTTCTTAATGCAAGAGCTAAACCGTGAAGCGAATACCTTATCCTCGAAATCAATTGTCACCGACACCACAAAAGCCGCGGTTGATTTGAAAGTGTTGATCGAACAAATGCGCGAGCAGGTACAGAATATAGAGTGATAATTCATGGGGTTTCATTAAAGCATAGAATATTCAAATAGCTGGTACAGTGTGATACCAAGGCTACCTTTAAAATCGCTTTAAATGATTAAATGCCAACCCCTACTGATTTAATATTAAATTTACAAATTAAATTTACAAATTAAATATTGTGACCTAATCTTCATTTAGCACACGAGTACAAACACTTTTATTTTTTCTAACACAATAAAAATAAAAATCAGAGTGGAGGGCTTGGGGCAATTTTAAGAAATCATAATTCAAATGGTCATATGAGCATTAACCAAGCCTAAATAAACAAGTTAACCTTAACTGGATAGGCTTGATCGTAAATGTTATTGACATTATTAGAGTTGTTGTTTCGGTCGACTCTAAATATCGATAATTATTATTGACTCCATCATATATTTGCTGCGTCTTTTCAGCATGATTGCTACCCACCTAGCTGTGAGCGTCCCTATTTTTTAGTAGGGCTAAAAGCGCAACACGTGTCAAATCAATCAACAGCAAAATATCACCGCGTTCAGGAGAGAAAGTCTATGGCCCTTGTCAAAAAAACATCTACAGGTAACTCAACAGCATCCGCTGGTCATTCTGGTAATTCAGCAGCGGCTTCAAGAGAAGCAGAAGCCGCACGAAAAAGAGCGAGAACGATGGCAAAGCAACAGCAAGCGGCAGAGCGCATTGCAGCGGCGACTGGTCAATTAGCTTCGGGTATTAATGAAGCTGCCTCGGCTGCGGAAGAGTTAAAACGAGCTTCCGATCAAATAGCCACGGGTGCAGAAGAAGCGTCAGGTGCAGCACAAGAGTCCTTAGCGGCATTTAATCAAGTTGGGGTGTCCATTACTCGCCAGCTTCAAAGTGCAGATGTCTGTCAAGAAAAAATGGAGGCGACACAAACGTTGGTCACCAAGACTAATACGGATGTCACGCTACTGGTTACAAATGTAGGGGTCGCTGCTCAGCGCCAAGCATCGTCCGTTAAAATGGTAGTAGAGCTTGAAAAGCAAGCCGCTAATATTGGTGATATCGTGAAAGCGGTGGCCCGGATTGCAGACCAAACCAATTTGTTGGCGTTGAATGCGGCCATTGAGGCAGCCAGAGCGGGTAAACATGGTAAAGGTTTTGCCGTGGTTGCGGATGAAGTGAGAACGCTGGCCGAGACCTCTGAAAAAAGTGCGAAACAAATTCAAGACCTAGTTGTTCAAATTCAAAAAGAAGTAAAAGTTATTGCTGAAGGAATTACCACCACAGCGAAAACGGTGGAAGAAGAAGTTGAAAAAGGCCAAACCATCAATACACAGCTTGAAGAGATTCGAATGGCAGCGGTTGAAATAGTCCGTGGTGTCAGAGAGATCGCGACCGGAGCGGATCAATCAAATGTCGCAGCAAAACAAGCACTCAAGGGCTCTGAAAACATTGCGTCGGCAGCAGAAGAACAGTCTGCCGCGGCAGAAGAAGCTTCTAAAACGGTAGCGGAACAGGCGCAAGCATTAGCCGAATGTGAGCAGGCGGCTCAAAGTTTATCTGAGTTGGCAGAAGACCTTAAGAATTCGACTGATGTGGCCAAGAGCGCAGAAGAAGTGGCATCAGCAGCAGAGGAGCTATCCTCTGCTGTTCAGGAGATAAACCGATCTAGTGCCCAGATTATGGAGGCTATTGACCAAATTAAAAAAGGTGCTCAAATACAAGCAGCTGGAAGTGAAGAATCAGCCGCCGCCATTGCACAAATTGAAAAAGGCTTGGAAGTAGCTCAAACCAGAGCCAATGACGGCAATAATCAGGTTAAGCGAATTCAGTCCTTACTCGCGGAAAACAAACTGGCTGTTGATTCATTGATTAATGGCGTTGCGAAATCTGCTGACGCATCCAAAGTGAGTATTTCTCAAATTAAAGATCTTGAGTTGGTCTCTCGACGAATTGACAAGATTGTGGATGCAATTACCACCGTTTCCATCCAAACAAATATGCTAGCTGTCAATGGCTCAATAGAAGCTGCACGTGCGGGTGAGTTTGGAAAAGGTTTTGTTGTGGTCGCGACAGATATTCGTAATCTGGCCCATGATTCGGCTGAAAATGCGGATAGAATCAAGGATCTAGTCAAAGCAGTACAAGACCAAATCGGCGTTGTTGGTCGCGATCTTGAAGAGATCGTTATTACGGCAATTACTGAATCTGAAAAAGCTAAAGCGACGACTCAAGGTCTTGAAATAATAGAGAACGACATTGCAGAGGTCGCTACAGGTACTAAGGATATTATTACCGCGGCCGAAGAGATCAGTGCTGCTATTAGCCAGGTTAAAACCGGTGTCGATCAGATTTCGGCCGCAGCACAAGAAGCGGATAAAGCATCGACCGAAGCAGCTTCTGCGGCAAACCAACAGTCACAGGGCGCTGAGGAGCTGGCGGCGGCTATTGAAGAAATTGCATCATTGGCAGATGAATTACAAAGCGTTTAAGTCATCATTATTTTACAGAGGATATCGCAATGAAAGTAGATATTGATGAGAACAAAGCTGGCCAGTTACCTGCCGATTTAATGTCAGAGGATGAGAGTGATGCAAAGCAGTTTGTCACCTTTATTGTTGGCGAAGAAGTGTTCGCGGTTGATATGGCGCCCGTGCATGAAATTATTCGTGTGCCAGAGGTAGTTAGGGTTCCCTTAGCGCCCCCAGCCTTGGATGGTTTAGCGAATTTACGTGGAAAAGTACTGCCCATCGTTTCGCTTCGAAATGTCTTTAATTTCCCTGAAAGAGAATATGATGACTCAACCCGCGCGGTGGTTATTAATCTTGGTCAGCCTTTAGGGTTTGTGGTGGATAAGGTATCCAGTGTCATTGGCATTGAACCCAGCAAGTTGGAAGATGTCGGCAGCATCAGAAGTACCGTATGTACTGAACTTCTAGCAGGAATCATCAAGGATGTGGGTGGGCACGCCATGATTATGGTGCTGGACTTCGCAAAACTGATTGCTTCTGAATTTGCAGAAATAGCCGAGATGGCCGCTCAAAATTCTCAGAACATGATGATGGGAAACGTAGATGAGGATGAAGAAGAGGATGAAGAAAGTGATGAGCTGCAACTCGTCAGTTTTCAGGTCGCTGGGCAAGAATATGCACTAGCGATAGAAGATGTCCAGGAAATTGTCCAAGTGCCGGAGCATATTGTGCATGTGCCAAATGCTGAAAAGCATGTCCTGGGTGTGATGACCCTGCGAAATAGACTTCTTCCTTTGGTTTCGCTGCGTTGTCTCTTTTCACTTCCCACTCAGGATGCAAATGAACAAAGTAGGATTGTGGTCGTCTCATTAAAGGACTCTTCGGTGGGCGTCGTCATGGATAGCGTTAATGAGGTGCTTAGGGTGCCCAAAGACGTGGTCGATGAGATGCCGAACTTGCTCGCAAAAGACGGAGATCTTTCTGATATTTCTCAGATATGTCGTCTTAACGACGGTAAACGTTTAGTTTCGATTATTTCGGCTGACAATATGTTTAGACATTCAGCGATCAAAGAGGCCCTCAATACCGTGGATACCCTAAAGAACCCAGAAGAAATTGAAGCCATCGACCAAATGGAAGAGGAAGATGAAGAGGATGAGCAGGTCGTGGTGTTTCGCCTTGATAAAGAAGAGTTTGGTGTCCCCATCGAAAGTGTACAGGAAATCGTAAGAATTCCGGAAGAGCTTACGCAGGTTCCGAAAGCTCCGCCATTTGTCGAGGGCGTGATTAATCTTCGGGGCGCTGTACTGCCAGTGATAGACCAGCGTCGAAGGCTGGGTCTAAAATCCAGTGAGCGCAACGACCGGCAACGTATTATGGTCTTTCTATTTAATGGTGTGCGCACGGGTTTTATTGTCGATTCGGTATCCGAGGTTCTAAAAATACCCAAAATAACGATTGAGCCAGCCCCTAAACTTTCTGGGGAGCAGGCAAAATTAATTAGTCGAGTGGCTAATCTGGAGAAACATAAGCGGTTGATCTTGCTTATTGAAGCGTCAAGGTTAGTTGAAAATAAAGATTTGAGCGATTTAGCGGAAATAGGGGGCTAGGGCCTTTAGCAATGATTAAACTACTTATCGTTGATGACTCAGCATTGATGCGAAGGCAATTAGCCGCCATTTTCAATGAAGACAAAAACTTTGAAGTCCGTATGGCACGAAATGGATTAGAGGCTGTTCAAGAAAACAAGGATTGGCAGCCTGATGTTGTTACCTTAGATATCAATATGCCAGAAATGGACGGTATTACAGCCTTATCTTTGTTAATGGCGGAGCGCCCTGTACCTGTGGTGATGGTATCGTCATTAACAGAGAAAGGGGCGTTGGCGACCTTCGAAGCATTAGCTTTGGGTGCCGTCGACTATATCTCTAAACCTGGCGGTACAATTTCTCTCTCAATTGAGAACATCAAGCAAGACTTGATTCGAAAAGTGACCACGGCTGCTAAAGCGAAACTAAAAAAGACTCAAAGTGTTAGCGCGCGTATCAGGGCGCAACGCCAGGTTGCTCCCGTTATAACGGCACCTAAGCGCAGTTTGTTGAAAGATGGTGTGGTGCTTATTGGCGTCTCAACGGGAGGCCCCAGAACCTTAGAGGATATTTTGCCACTGCTGCCCGCTGATTTTCCATGGCCTATTTTAGTCGCCCAACATATGCCTGCTAGCTTTACATTGCCATTTGCTAATCGCATGAACGATTTATGTGCGCTTAATGTCATTGAGGCAAGCTCTCCAATGTTTATTGAGCCGGGTAATGTATACGTCGCGAAGGGCGGGGCGGACATGACATTGGTCAAACGAGGCACTAAATTAAGTGTTATGGCAAAGCCTGAAAACAGTCAATTTTTATGGCACCCCTCTGTTGAACTACTAGGCCGTTCCGCTCTGGATTACTGTGACCCAGCAAATATCATCGCCGTGATGTTGACGGGTATGGGCTATGATGGGGCAGATGCGTTTGCCGAAATCAAAAAGCGTGGAGGTCGCACTATCGCGGAATCCGAAAAATCTTCGGTTGTCTTTGGCATGCCAGCAGAACTGATTAATCGTGGGGGCGCCACAGTCGTTTTAACCTCGGATAAAATTGCAAACCAAATTAATTCCTGGCTGGTTTAAAAAAGGACAACATCGTTATGGGAATCAAGAAAAGTCCCCAAGCATCGCTAAAAGATCAAACTCACATACGAAAAAGAGACCGGGACTTAGCTGGCTTGATGACCGCATTACAAGATACGGACCCTAAGGCTCGGCGTTGGGCGGCACATGATCTTGCTGAACTTAAAACAGAGGAAATAGGTCAGGCTTCTCATGCCCTACTAAAACAACTCAATCAAGAAACCAATACCAGCGTCAGAGAGGCTATTTTTACCAGTCTAACGCTTATTGGAGATGGTGTTGCCGTGGATGGCTTAGTAGGGTGCCTCAGTTCTGAAGATACCGTCTTACGAAATGAGGCGATTGAAGCGCTGAAGCAATTACCTGATGAGATCGCGCCAATGATGCAGCAGCTTTTGCTGGCTGATGAGCCTGATTTGAGAATTTTTGCGGTAAATGTGCTGGAGTCGCTTCGACACCCAAAAGTAGAGCAATGGTTAATTGATGTGATAGAAAATGACTCGCATGTGAATGTTTGTGCAACCGCTGTCGATCTACTAGGAGAAGTTGGCTCCAGTGCAGCGAGACCGGCACTGGAGGGTCTTCGCGTTCGTTTTGCGAATGAACCTTATATATGTTTTGCAGCAGATCTTGCGCTAAAACGCTTAGGTGAGGAATAAATGACACTACCGGGTACGCTTAGTATCAATGATGAAGATTTTCAAAAGTTTCGGGAGTTCTTCTATCGAAAAACGGGCATTCAGTTTGAAACCTCAAAACGTTATTTTGTGGATAAAAGACTGATCGATCGTATTCATGCAACTGGATGTGAAAATTTTCGGGAATACTTTGTGATGTTGCGCTTCGAAGCCAGCGGCGTTGAATTACAGGCATTAGTCAATCTGATGACGGTAAACGAAACATATTTTTTTCGTGAGGAGTATCAGTTTAAATGCTTGGTTAAACACCTCTTGAATGATATTACCCAGTATAAAAAGACCAAGTCGCCTATACGAATCTGGTCGATTCCCTCATCATCCGGAGAAGAGGCCTATTCCATCGCCATATATTTACTGGAATACTGGTCTGGAATACACGAGTGGGATGTAGAAATTATTTCGTCTGATATCGACACCGCGATTATAAATCAGGCTCAACAGGGCTTTTACTCTGCACGTTCTGTACAACACTTGCCGAAGGCTTTGCTGAACAAATATTTCAAGCCGCAACGTGATGGCTTTCAAATTTCCAAAGAACTACGCGACGCTATAAGTTTTACGCGTGTCAATCTGATGGAACCAGCAGATGTAAGAAGTTACCGTGATATCGATGTGATTTTTTGTCGAAATTTACTCATTTATTTTGATGACCTGTCACGCCGCACAGCGGCTGAAACTTTTTATGATGCGCTTTCACCTGGAGGTTTCGTGTGCTTAGGTCATTCTGAATCGATGAGCCGAATATCATCACTATTTAGGGTGCGCAAGTTCCCAGAAGCAATTGTTTATGAAAAACCCCGGGAGGACCGATGACGCACCGAATCCTTGTGATAGACGACGCGGCAACTGTTCGTCTGTATCACCGAAATATACTTGAAAATGCCGGTTATGAGGTAGAAGAGGCGATCAATGGCATTGAAGCACTTGAAAAGGCCTTGCAGTCAGCATTTGATCTTTACCTGGTTGATGTCAATATGCCAAAACTTCATGGCTACGGCTTCCTTAAAGAAATACGTAGTCGGGATATTCCACAGGTACCTGCCATTATGATTTCAACTGAATCAGAGGCACATGATAAAAATTTAGCATTTCAGGCGGGGGCAAACCTCTATATCAATAAGCCAGTTAAGCCAGAGATATTGCTGCAATATGCCAGCTTATTATTAGGTGAGGTGAAATAATGAGCCCATTACTTGAACAATTTTTAGGTGAGGCTCGTGATTTACTGCAGAGTATTGCTGAAAAACTAATGCGCTTGGAAGGGGATCCTAGTAGTGCGGATTTAATGAATGAATTATTTCGCTTAGTCCACACCTTGAAAGGCAGCAGCGGTTTATTTGATTTTCCCGAAATGACGCGAGTGCTTCATGCGGGTGAAGATCTCATGGATGCTGTTAGAGACAGTAAAGTGGCCTATTCAAGGGCACTGGCGGATCAACTACTTAATGCCATGGACTTTGTGTCCATGCTACTGGATGAAATAGAAGAGCAAGGCACTATCGGCACGGGTCATTCTGGAACGGCTAAAGAATTAACCGAAGCATTGCGTTTGCTTTTGAATAACTCAGAAGATAACACGAAGGGAATCGCTGAGTCAGAAGCAGACAGTAGCCAACAGTCAAATGGCAGCCCCGAAGAATCTAATTTGATACTTAAGCTGCCATCCTCGTCTTTGCTTTTGTCTCAAGATGAGCAAATGAAGATTTATCAAGAGGTCTTGGGTGGGGCGCCTCTGAGCTACATCGAATATACCCCAGAAGATGAATGTTTTTTTAAAGGCGAGGATCCTCTTTTTATCGCTCGTCAGGTTCCTTGCCGTCATGCTTTTAATGTCAAAATAAAGGGTGAGTTACCGGCATTAGATGTTATAGATCCGTATCGCTGCCAACTTGTTTTTGAAATTCTGACAAGCGATGGCCTAGCGCATCTTGAAGAGCTGTTTCGGTACGTCCCTGAACAGGTAAATATTTTAACGATTGACCCAACAGCCTTAATTGTGCCTCAAGGAACACCGAGTGACACAGAAGTTTACAACGACTTTATTGAAGAGGCTTCTAGGCTGTTTGATGCTCAAGACTATCAATCTCTAACCAATGTCGCGCAGAACGTTTTGGAGTTATCCGGACCGGACCTTTTATTCTCTTCCAAACTGCGTTGGCTGTTGCATATCTTGGCGGTGGCGCCTGAAAAAACTGATATTCTGCGCGCCTTAATTGAATATTTGCCGAGTGCTGATATTCCTGATTGGAGTAAAGTTTGTGCTACTCAGCAAACCGTTAAACAAACGGCTGAGAGAACGCAGTCTGCAACTTACTCAGAAACAGAGTTAGAGGAGACAGTTGACAAACCATTAGCGCCAATTAATACAGATGTTTCGGAAGATAGAATATTGTCTGCCAAAATGATATGGGATGCGCAAATTAATATTCTCGAAATGCCAGATACTGATGATTGGGTCTTAGGTAGGTTAAAATCAGTTGGTGCAGTACTTAACGGCTTATTAAAATCGATTAAATCTGACGATCTTCTGGCACAAATGAACACTGTGCTTAAAGTATCGCTTGAGGCTAAAGCAGGTACTGCTTTGCTGAATTGGCTTAAAGAGACACAGGGTCCAGTACCAAATATTGACTTAGCTAACATAGATGCAGTGGAATATTCGGCGGTCTCTAAACAAGACCAAGTATCGGCGTCAACTCAACTAGCGGATACTGAAACTGGCAGGAAATATGGAAGGCGGGCTGAAGACAAGGGTGTTAAATTCGGGCGTCGCGCAGAAGATGCCTATACAGGACCCAAAACACTCAAGGTTGAACAGACCAAAATTGATCGCTTGATGAATCTGATTGGTGAAATGGTTGTGTCTAAAAACAGCCTGCCCTATCTCGCTAGCCGCGCAGAAAATCAGTTTGGTGTTAGAGAGTTGGCTCGAGATATCAAAAATCAATATTCCGTGATTAATCGTATTTCAGAAGAAATGCAGGACGCCATCATGGAAATTCGCATGATGCCCGTATCATTTGTATTTCAGCGTTTTCCTCGTCTGGTGAGAGATATCTCGCGTAAGATTGGAAAAGAGGTGAATTTGGTTTTAGAAGGCGAGGATACCGAAGCCGATAAAAATATTATTGAAGCACTGGCCGATCCATTAATGCATATCGTGCGCAATAGTTTGGATCATGGCCTCGAAACGATAGAAGCCAGAAAGGCAGAGGGAAAGCCTACTGTTGGCACATTGAAGATTAGAGCGAGTCAAGAATCTGACAGTGTGTTGATTGAAATCTCTGATGATGGAAAGGGGATTAACCCCGAGATCATAAAGCGCAAGGCCTATGAAAAAGGGATTATTGACGAAACGACACTGGAACGAATCTCAGAACAGGATGCGATTAACCTAATTTTTGCGGCAGGTTTTTCGACAGCCGAAGCCGTATCAGACTTATCGGGCCGTGGTGTAGGCATGGATGTCGTCCGAACCGCCATAGAACAAGTCAATGGTAGTATTAAACTCGCTAGTGAAGTGGGTAAAGGAACGACAATTCAACTGTCTCTTCCTCTATCGATGGCTGTCAAAACGGTGATGATTGTTGAGTCCAATAAACAAGCCTTTGGTATTTCAATGGACATGGTGGTCGAAACGGTTAGAGTGCCTAAAGCAGATATACGGAACATTAAGAATCGTCAGGCTGCAGTCTTAAGAAATCGTATTGTGCCACTCTGTTCTCTCAATGAATTATTGGCACTTTCCGCGCCACAAAAACCCAATGATGAAGAAGAATATGCCACACTGGTGATTCGCTATCAGGGAGAGCAGCTTGGAATCATCGTAGATGATTTCAGAGAAACTGTTGATATTATTTTGAAACCGATGTCCAGTATTCTGAATGGTTTAACCGGCTATGCAGGTTCAGCCTTGCTTGGCGATGGGACAGTACTGATGGTACTTAATCCGAGAGATTTAATCTGATGACAATTGAATACAAAAAAAGATTAGCCATTGTAGGCGAATCTGCAACAATTGATGATGCAGATTTATTTTGGGATTGGTTAATGAAAAATCCAAAAGGTAGGATCGATCTTTCTGCCTGTACATACCTGCATACAGTCATATTACAGCTTATAATGGCTTCGACAGTGAAGATTAAGGCATGGCCTGCTGACACTGAACTTCATTCTATTATGGAAACTGCAATTAATAACCAAGGAGTATAATCCATGCCTAAAACAATAATGATCGTAGACGATTCAGCCACGATGTTAATGAGCGTTAAGTCTAATCTTGAAATTAATGGTTTTAAAGTCGAAACGGCAGAAGATGGGGTGAAGGCAATGGCCAAGCTCAATGCCGGATTAAAGCCTGACTTGATTATCACCGATATTAATATGCCCAATATGAATGGTCTAGAGCTCATTAAAAATGCCCGCACTGTGCCGGGTTTGCGGTTTACTCCAATTTTAGCCTTAACGACGGAAAGCCAACAAAGTCGCCGAGATGAAGCCAAGAAATTGGGTGCCACAGGCTGGCTAGTGAAACCAGTCGGTGGGGCGGATTTGCTCAAAATTATTAAACAGGTCGTGCCGGGGGCCTGATTCGTGGATAAGTTCAACCAAGAAGCACAGGAAGTAATCGACGATCAATCTTTATCGTCTGGAAAAGTATTGCTTATATCCAGCAGCATAAACATTGTTTTATTGATAATGCTTGGCGCAGTACTTTCCATTTTTAAAAGTGAAATAGGCTCTTTATCTATTTTCAGCAATGCTAGTGTTGTGTTGTTAATATCAGCTGCGCTAGTTTTTTTAGTTAACGTGAGTACCTATTGCATAGTTGTTCGAAAAACAAACAAAACGACAAGCAATAAAAGCCAAGACTACGCCATTCAAATAGCTAAGTTGGATGAACAGGCACATTCACTAATTCAAACTCACTGTAAACTCGACCAAAGTATCGATGAGCGACTTCAACAAGTTGTCGAAGACTCTGAAAAATCTGCTCTCACGATAGTACAGCAGGTTACTAACTTAAACGATACATCTTACCGTCTTCTTAGCTATCTATCTTCTTCAGGTGAAACGGCAGAAAACCTTGAGAAAGACATTGGCGATAGCGTGTCATTTATTTCTGAAATAGCGAACTTTGTTCAAGATATGCCGAAGCGCATTCAACAACATATGAGCTTGATACATGAAGCCAGTAAAGATATCACCAAACTGAATGATTTAGCGTCACTCGTTAAAGATATCAGTAAACAAACCAATTTACTTGCCTTGAATGCTGCTATTGAAGCAGCGCGCGCCGGTGAAGCGGGAAGAGGGTTTGCGGTGGTTGCAGATCAGGTTAGAACACTTTCTGATCATTCAAATAACGCGGCTTCTATGATTGAAGCCGGGCTCGAAAAAGCAAAAAACTCAGTCCAGAATGGTCTCAATAACTTTATAAATGAGACGACCAATCAAATGGATGAGGCTGCTGAAATCGTAGACTCAATCAAGAAATTACAAGATAACTATGAGGATATGCGTCAATATTATAAAACCTTATTTGTCGTGGTCACCGAGCATAATACGCTCATGTCGAATGAAATAGGGGAAATGCTAGGTCAATTACAAAACCAGGACATATTAAGGCAGTGTATTGAGCGAGTGACGATTGGAGTCAATAAGCGTAATCTAATACTTCTTCAGTTCGCAGCTCGGCTCGCAGATCCCTCTGCAGATATGGCTGATTTAAATTACGAATTAGAACAAGTGATAACAGATTATCTTGACGAAGAATCACGTCATGGTTCTGTAAACAACGATGAGGGCTTAGCCTCAATTGAACTTTTTTAGTTTGTCACAAAATAGAATAATTAAATTGAATTTTTAGGAGTTACACAAGCCATGAAACCGTTAGAGCCAATTAATAAACTTCTTAAGGAGCAACGGGATATTCTTTGTCAGGAGTGGCTGAAAGAAGTCATGCTTCAATGGCGTCAGCTATATCCTAATTTACTTAGCGAGCATGAACTTAGGGATCAGTCATTTAAACTACTTGATGAGCTTGCCCGCTCTCTGGTGGCACATTCTGACAACGAATCTGCAGAAATTAAGGTGAGCGATGAGTTATCAAATATAATTCGAAATATGAGTGTTCACCGCGCCAAACTAGGTTTCAAGGTTGCTGATACGGCCTTATATATCCTCACACTCAAAAACGTACTAACCAAATCTTTGATGCAAGGGGCAGGTAGAAATACGTCAGAATTGACCGCTAGCTTAATCGCCATCGACGATATGCTGGACCAACTTTCCATTATGATTTTTGATTCATTCATTTCGGCTCGTGAAGAAATCATCACCCAACAAAGCCTATCCATTCAAGAGCTTTCAACGCCGGTTATTCGACTTTGGGACCAGATTTTATTGCTTCCCCTGGTCGGTGTTATTGATACCATGAGAGCACGTCAGTTCACAGAAAATTTACTGGTTGCCATTAGTCGTTACGAAGCGACAGTGACGGTCGTTGATGTGACCGGGGTACCCGTTTTTGATACCAGCGTAGCTAGACATATTATGAAAACCGTCGATGCGGCTCAACTGCTCGGATCTCGCGTTATCATGACGGGTATCAGTCCAGAAGGTGCCCTGACTCTCACAAAGCTAGGTCTCAACTTTAGCGCAACTATTTGTCGATCGACTCTCAAAGCAGGGGTAGCAGAAGCCTTACAGATGATTGGTAAATGCATCATTAATACTAAGGAGCTAAAATGAAAATACCTATTTTAAAATTAGGCCGTATTTTGCTGGCATCCATACAGGTAGATCTTTCAGATGAAGATGCGTTGCAATTTCAAGGTGAACTCCTGCAAGAAATTGCGAAAATTGAAGCTCTCGGTGTCGCTATTGATATTACCTCAATGGATGTAGTCGATTCTTTTATGGCGCGGGTGATTAATGACACGGCTTCTATGGCTCGACTACTCGGCGCCGAAGTTATTGTCAGTGGTGTTCAGCCTTATGTGGCCATGACTCTTGTAGAAATGGGGCGCGAACTCATTGGTGCTGATTGTGCATTCAACCTGGAACAAGCACTGAACATGCTAAAATCACGTATTGCCAGTCGGGGTGATATGCAGCTTGAGCAAGATAACACTCATGAGTGATCCTAGCATGTCTGAAACTATCAGAATCGATGAGCCTCTGGATATAGTAAAAGCCAGAAGTGTGGCGCGCCAACTTGCTGCACGACTCGGTTTTAGCATAGGTGACCAGACACGTTTGGCAACCGCTGTATCTGAACTTACACGGAATATTCTACAGCACGCGGGTAAGGGACAATGTCATATCTCTGATTGTCAAAACAACGATTCAGTGGGTATTAATATCGTTGTGGAGGATAATGGGTCTGGGATTCCTGACATTGAGAAAGCTATGATCGATGGTTTTACCACGAGTGGTGGACTCGGAGCGGGCCTTCCTGGTTCAAGACGACTAATGGATCATTTTGCTATTGAATCCAAGCCGGGGCTTACCAAAGTGACCATTGGTTTGGTCAGGCGAATTAAATGAAAACACTTAACGAATTATCTAAAAACATAATTTCTGTTCAGTGTGAGTCAGATATTTCAACTGCTGTTCGTTGTGTTCGAAGGGCCGCCGAGGAACTTGAATTCAGTTCAATTAAAATATATTACCTCGCTACAGTTGCATCCGAACTAGCAACCAATCTTTATTTTCATGCGGGAGGCGGAATTTTTGAGGTACTTGCGCTTGATGGCAATAAAGGTATCGAAATTAGAACAATAGATCATGGCCCAGGCATAGTGGATATTGAAGCGGCAATGGAAGAAGGTTTCAGTACTGGTGAAGGCTTAGGATGTGGTCTGCCCGGTGTAAAGCGTTTAATGGATAATTTAAGCATTGAAAGCGCCCCGGGTTTACTAACAACGGTGAGAGCAAGTAAATGGCGTTAAAAATCGCAACGGCTACTCGCGCGTACCCAGGTGAACGCCTTTGTGGCGATGCTTGTGGTTTTTGGCATACACCAGATAAGGTTGTGTTAGCTTTATGTGATGGCTTGGGTCATGGAGATGAGGCATCAGTAGCCTCTCAAGCGGCAATCAAAAGTATTGGTATGAATTTGGAATCTTCCTGCGAAGAAATTTTTGCTTGTTGTGACATTGCATTAAGAAAAACTCGTGGTGCAGCCTTAGCGGTGGCCACTGTTAATCTGAATTGTAATGAATTGACCATTGGTACCGTCGGAAATATTAGAGCTTTATTACTCCGGCCAGAAAAAGATCTACGTTTAGGGGGGGCCAGGGGAATCGTGGGCGCAGGATTTACCCATCTTAAGCCGGAAACAATACCCATCAGAAAAGGAGATATACTGACACTTTTTTCAGATGGTTTTGATGAATTTCTGCCCATTCGAAAGGTTATCGAAGGGCATTCAACTGAGCCGGAAGCCTTAGTTCAACACATGATAAACCAGCTTGCCAGTCCAGATGATGATGCAGGCATCTTGATGTACCAGCATGAATGAAATGAACGGATACTCTGATGGCTGATATCCAAGATTGTTACTTTAATATATTGGAAAAGTCTCTCTCTGAAATCAGTACTCAAGGTTTGGAGTCCAAGCTTGCTGAAGCTTTTGAACTGGGTCGTAAATTAGAAGAACAAAATGTCCCGCCAGATGAAATCATCAGCTTGCATCATGAATGTCTGGTAAGGCTTGCCAGAAAACATCCGCAGTTAAATTTGAGTGATGTTGTTGAAAAATTAAGCATGCCCTTACTGGAAATGTCGATGGCTTATGGGCTGACTTTTCGGCAACAAATGGCACAGCGTTATGAAGACATGATTAATAACCGTCTTCAACATGCCGCTAAACTTGAAGCAATTGGTACCCTAGCTGCAGGTTTGGCTCATGATTTTAATAACATACTCGGCAGTATTGTTGGATATGCTGAAATGGCGGGAGAGGAACTAAGTGATAATACCCTGGCAAAAAATAGTATTGACCAAATACTGATTGCCAGTTTTCGAGCACGAGACCTCGTGTCTAGAATCTTAGCCTTTGCACGCCAAACGCCTATGACACCCTCGTTAATTAATGTTGTAAAAGAGGTTAAGGAATCAATAGTTTTGCTCAAGTCATCGCTGCCTTCCAACGTCAATATTCAGTTTGAAAGTGGACTTGAAAAAGCCATTATCCTGGCAGATCCTTCACAAATACAACAGATTATTATGAACTTATGTATTAACTCGGCAGACTCGATGGCGCATGGTGGGGTGATTTCCATCACTATCTATCCGCTTGAGAAAACACCTGGTTCAAGGATGCAAGAAAACCTCCTGGAAACGCCAAGAGATATTTGTATCACAGTCACTGACAAGGGTGAGGGTATGAGTGAAGAAGTCAAATCTCGCGCCTTCGATCCTTTTTTTACGACTAAGGCTCCCAATAAAGGAAGTGGCTTAGGTTTATCGGTGGTCTACGGAATTGTAACAAGGATGGGGGGGAAAATAGAGCTGACTTCAGAGACTGAAGGGGAGAATAAGGGCACTAAATTTGAAATATATATTCCGGCCGCAAACACTTAGTCGGAAGATGAACGCAAAGTACTTTTCCATTTTGACATTGGCCAATTAAAAAGAAGGAGAACATTAAATGGCCCATATTTTATTAATTGACGATGATGAACAGTTTCGTGGCATGATGACTCAAATGTTACAGCAGGATCATCATCAACTGACCATTGCTGAAAACGGTCAAC